>JBDLQW010000063.1:0-8985 GCA_039800365.1 Pseudomonadota bacterium | reverse complement strand
TGCTTTCTGCCGATGCTGAAGCCGATGTCGACGTCGCAGCATCTATTGGCGCCTCTGCGGCACTCGCAATTTCTGATATTCCCTTCAATGGACCAACTGCCGCGTGTCGCATGGGCCGAATCAACGGCACTTATGTCGTGAACCCCACATGGAAGCAGATCGACACTTCCGAAACCGACATGGAAATCATGATCGCCGGCACGAAAAACGCCATCATGATGGTCGAAGGCGGCGCCCGCGAAGTGCCCGAAGCCGAAGTTCTTGAAGCCATTATTCGAGGCCACAACGAGATCAAGAAGGTAGTCGCAACAATCGAAGACCTCGTTAAGAAGTGCGGCAAGACCAAGCGCGCATTCGCTCCTGCTCAGGTCGAAGCTTCAATCAAGTCTCAGGTCGAAACGCACGCAAAAGCGCTGCTTCAGAAGGCCCTTCGCACTCAAGACAAAGGCACTCGCTACGACTTGGTGGATGATGCGAAAAAAGCAACGGTCACTGCGATCGTGACCGAAGAGCTGCAGGCAAAAGATCCTTCGGCCGCTGCGAAGCTCAAAGCCGAAGTCACCTCAGCGTTTGAGTTGCTTCAATATAATTTGATGCGCGAAATGATCCTCACCGATCGCGTACGAATCGACGGACGAGACACGAAGACCATTCGTCCGATTACTGTAGAGGCGGGCCTTCTCCCTCGCCCACACGGCAGCTCGCTCTTCACTCGTGGCGAGACTCAAGTCCTCTCGACGGTAACCTTGGGTACCTCTGATGATGAGCAGATCGTTGATACGATGTTCCAGAATACCATGCGAAAATTCATGCTCCATTATAACTTTCCTCCTTACTCAGTGGGAGAGACGGGGCGAATGGGCGGACAAAGCCGCCGGGAAATTGGACATGGTGCTTTGGCAGAGCGCTCGATCAAAGCCATGATGCCAGCTTACGAGAGCTTTCCTTACACGGTTCGAATTGTTTGTGAGACCCTCGAAAGTAATGGTTCTTCTTCGATGGGCTCTGTTTGCTCGGCTTCGATGGCTCTGATGGACGCTGGCGTTCCATTTCCGAAGCCCGTGGCTGGAATCGCCATGGGACTCATCAAAGAAGGCAGCCGAGTTGCGGTGCTCTCCGACATTCTGGGAGATGAAGACCACTTGGGCGATATGGATTTCAAAGTTGCCGGAACGAAAGACGGCGTCACTGGAATTCAAATGGACATCAAAATCGAAGGTGTCGATGAAGCCATTATGCGCACGGCGCTGGCTCAAGCCCACGAGGGTCGCCTTCATATCTTGGGTCAGATGGCAAAGGCGATTGAGTCGCCTCGCACTGACCTCAGCAAGCACGCTCCACGAATCACGACCATCACCGTTCCCACCGATAAGATTCGCGAAATCATCGGAACAGGCGGAAAGGTCATCAAAGAAATCGTGGCTCAAACAGGCTGCAAGATCGACATCGAGGACAGTGGCAAAGTGCACATCGCTTCAAGCGATGGCGTTGCTGCGCAAAAAGCCATTGATATCATCAAGGGCATTATTGCCGAAGTTGAGGTTGGCAAGGTCTACAAGGGCGTCGTCAAGAAAGTGGTCGAATTTGGCGCGTTCATTGGCGTGATGCCCAATCAAGACGGACTCCTTCATGTCTCTGAAATCGCTCATGAGCGCGTGAATAACGTCACGGACTACATGAAAGAAGGCGATGAAGTTGAAGTGAAAGTCATTGAAGTCGATAAAGCAGGAAAAATTCGACTTTCCCGCAAGGTACTCTTGCCTCTTCCGGAAGGTTTTGTGCCTCGTGAACCTCGCGGTCCGAGCGAGGGCGGAAGCCGTGGCGACCGAGGTCCTCGTGGCGGAGGCCCCCGCGGAGATCGCGGACCTCGTCCTCCTCGCCAATAACAGGGCCTTTTTGACACCAATTCATTGGTTTTAAATCAACCGCCGTAAAGCCTCAGCCACAAGCTGTTGATTTTACGGCGGTTTTATTTTCACTTGCCATCAGGCGCTCGATGCCATTATTATTGCCGCGTTGCGTTAAATATAAAGAGCCATCACAAAAAATTCCGGGGGGACCGTTTTTGAAGATCAGGGCCAAAATCAACTCGACACTAGCCAACTCATACCATTCTGCTTGCTGGGTCCTTGCAGGACTGACTTTATTGGTGGTCCTTCCGACGAGCGCCTTAGCCAGAAGGAATTCAATCGCCTCTCGGCAGAAGAGCCACCTGTCGGCTCACTCGATTCGCCAGATTTCAGTGAAAACGACCTCGAGCAACTCAAAACCTAGTGCAGGAAGAAAAGAGCAACCCTCATCGCAAAAAATGGGGCTCCCTTCGCGAGGTAACGAACCCGACCTACCGCAACGAGGACGCCCGATCTCTCCGACAACCACCAATAGCTCGAAGTCGGCCACCGCAACGGGAACTAGCACTGCTAGTGCCCCGCCCAGCGCTGCCTCAAAAATTGGAGGCAGCCTCGTTGTGGGGATCAGTGGACCGGCCCTCGGGGCTTTAGGAAGTTTTGATAAGGTCAACACTCAGAATACGGGCGTACTGAGCTATGCTCTCGATCATGGGTGGACCCTGGTGGGGGCTTTTAACTGGCAGTACACCCCTTCTACTACCGAGACCCTCCTGCTCGACCCCTGGGTGACGATTCAAAACTTCGGTCTCTACAAATCAGGAAGTTATTCGGCGGGAGCTTTCTTTCGATTTATTGCCCCAGTTTCACTTCGCTCGGTTGAATCCCAACTTGTTGGAAGAACTCGCGTTGGAGTTGCCCAACAATACCAGTGGCCCAACAGCTCCTGGAGTGCGGGACTCTTCACTTTTATGCAGAATTATCTCTATGCCTCAGGGGCGCCTGCGGGAGGTGTTCATACCCTGTTTTTTGCTGAACCTAGCATCAGCTACCAGATCAACCCCACTCTTTCGGCAAGCCTCCTCTACGATATGGATGCGAGAAACTTTACGGGAGCCTCCTTCCTCAATTTTGGTGGAGCAACAACGGCGCTCATGCCGGCTTTGAGCTGGAGCGCCACCCCGTGGCTTACCGTTGAACCCTCACTGTATCTCACCACCGGTGGTCGCATCTCTCTCGATACGACCACCACAAACCTGCAACTGACTGCGAGACTGGAGGGCTTTAAGAGCGTCTCGCACAGAATTTGCTCTGTTCCCCTGGGTTTTTTGAACTCGTTTCAAAGGTTCATCCCGGGGGTACGACATGACTTGTCTTTTTTCGAAGGGCCGGTGCACCGCTCGTGCAAAGGGCTTTCTGTATTGGCTCGCCAGCAGCGCTACATTGATGGGAGCACTCACCCTATTTCAGCACCCAGCGCGAGCAGAAAGCTCTACCCCTAACGCAACCAGTGAAAGCGAGTCGCCATCGACACCATCGGCATGGTCTGCTCGCTACTTTGGAATCTATTTTTTTCCGCCGTTTCGCGGCTCATCTGATCGGTCCACGATCGACACGCGAAATTATTTATCGCTTCTATCGCGGATCGACTCTGACACGACTGTAGGGCTGACCGCAGGCTGGAACCTTCAAACCAGTGCAGCGCAACCCTTCACGGCACGCGACCCGTTCTTCAAACTCGGACGCGCCAATATCATCCATGAAGGAGCGTTTTCTTGGTACGGCGATCTCCGAGTTCATTTTCCGATTACTTCAGAGTCTCGCAGCCGAGACCTCTGGGTGGGACTTCAAACCTTTCATTACCTGAGCTGGGAGCCCGGCCGTGGCGGGGTCGCGCTGGCGCTCTCTTCGCGCTTCAATCAATTTGGCGGCGAGGGCCAAGGAGACGCGTGGGAGTGGTATTCTGCCCCGAGCGTTTTCTGGAGTCTGTCAGAAAAACTCGCTCTCAATGCGCTGATTGAGTGGGGTGGTGGGATGCCGTTTGGAGAAACCTCACGAACTCTTTTCAGTAATGGGCTGGATCTGGAACCCGGAGTGAATTGGCAGCTCAACCCGGTGCTTTGGATCAACCCCTACCTCACGATTCCTTTAGACCAGACCTCGCGAGATCTATTAGGAGGCCCTTCGCTGGGCATGACCCTCAGCTGGCAGCTTCTTTAGCCTCGGAAAGGGGACTCTCTAAAAGGAACCTGTCAAAATCCCTGCGCTCTCAACTCTCTGAATTGACCTCAGATTTTCGGGCCTCTTTTCACCTGTTGTGCCCGAGATCACCTGCCGTTACCCTTAAACATGAGGAGTGCGCGGCATGCTGGGTCCATTTCCACAATCTTGGTATCTCGAGCTTCACGGCAAGCGCATGGGCCCCTTTCCGCCCGAACAAGTGCTGGGGCTTCTGGCTGATGGCGAGATCCCAGGAAACATGGAAGTCTTTGCAGTGCATGCCGATGGGCATCGTGACGAGCGGTTTCCACAAATGACAGTGCTCGAGCTGAAAGAGCACTACTTTCGCGACGACCGCATTCCTCATGCGTCGACCCTGCTTCATGGCGATGAAGCCTTACCATTTCATGCTCCAGCCGACGCGTCCCTTCCCGTAGCCCACGACGAATCTGCCAGTGAAGCGTTTGCAAGGCTTGCCACTGCCCGCCGTCTTTTTGAGCTCTTTCAGGCTGCAAAAGACCGAAGAGCAAAATTCTTTCCTCCCGCTCCACAAATCAGCACCTCAACTGAGTTCGGGTCTACCCTCAGTCCAGCGAAAATTCGGAAGCTGATTGCTGCGGGCACGGCTGCAGTGATTGTCGCTGCTGCTGGAACCCAAGGGTTCAAACAGTGGCAAGCGCGCTCAAAAGACGAACAGCCGCAACGGGCGATAGCTCAAACCAAGCCCTCGATGGAGGCCGAACCACGAGCTTCTCAGCCCGTACGGCAGGCCCCAGCAGTACCACGCTTTGCGCCAAAGGCCTTTCAGCGTCCGGTTGTGGCTCGTACACCGCCACAACCCCCTACACCCGAGCGCCCTCGAGAAGACGTCAATTGGGCCAATCAAGCTGCCATCAACCGCGGCGAGGCCCCTAATTCAGAGCCCTATCAGCCGCCGGCAAACTCTCTATCGCCTGAACCCATGATGGTGAACCATCAACCCTACGATCCCACGCAACCGCCGCCCGGAATGGCCGGCGCGCCACCTCCGATCATGGCAGATCCGGCCTCTGAGAGCCCGCCTCCCTACAACGACGCCCCTCCTCCATCCGATCCCCCCCCGGTGGAGTAGCGAGCGACTTGAAGGCAAGGCCTCAACCGATTTCATTTCATCGGAATTTCCTCTGACGAGAATACGCCTTGCGTGTTGACGACGCCTCGGCCAGCGCCTAGCGTGTGAGGCGTGCGCTCACTAACACCTCAAATTCGTGGACGTTTCATCACCTTTGAAGGAACCGAAGGTGCGGGCAAATCCACTCTCATTCATCACCTCGAGCGTGCACTTCGGAAAAATGGAATTACCACCGTGGTCACTCGTGAGCCTGGTGGCGTGCCTGTTGCTGAAAAAATTCGTGAACTCATTTTAAAAAACGAAATGACCCCCTGGACTGAACTCTTTCTCTACGAAGCTGCTCGGGCCGAGCACCTTCAAGCGGTGATCGCGCCTGCACTCAAGTCCGGGGCATGGGTTCTTTGCGACCGTTTTACGGATTCGACGCTGGCGTATCAAGGACATGCGCGAGGCCTGCCGTGGAAGAAAGTAGAAACGCTCAATGCGATTGCCACTGCGGGCTTAGAAGCCGACCAAGTGATTTGGCTGGATATTGACCCGGCAACCGGACTGCGAATGGCTCGTGACCCTAACCGATTTGAAGCGGAAGGCGTTGAATTTCAGACTCGAGTTCGCGCAGGTTTTTTACGCGCTATGCGCAGGCGACCGAGGCACTGGATACGACTTGAAGCACACTCGAGCTCTGCAGAAAGCATGGCCCAATCCTTGGCAGAGCGCCTCTTGAAAAAATTCAAAGTGACTGGGAGAGCCTCGCGCCGCTCATGAAATCGCTCGGTCGATCGCCCTCAGTATTTCCCTTGCCCGGGCCAGTGATTCGCCATCACAGCGAAACCCTGGCCCCGATCGTCAAGCAATGGCGCACGCTCAAGCGCGTGCCGCCGGTGCTTTTACTTACCGGTCCGAGCGGTGTGGGCAAACGCGAAATGGCTTACCATTTGGCGCAATGGCTTCATTGTGAAAGAGCAGGCTTTCGCGAAGAGTCTGAAGGCTTTGAAGCTCATCGCTTTATCGAGTCGCCTTTACTGATGGATCAGCCGAATGGGGATCCGGCGCTAACCGAAGAAGGTCCGTGCGGACAGTGCAGCGCCTGTCTCAAAGCCCAACAAAATAGCTGGGTCGACTTTCAAGAAGTAGGAGGCCCAGCAACGGCAGAAGCCGCATCTAGCGATGACGCTGAAGACGATGCGGCCCCTGCGCCCGAGAGCGCGTCCTCGAAAAGTGCCACAAAAACGCTCAAAATCGGCCTTTTTCGAGATCTAAAAACATCGATGGGTTTTGGCGCCCATGAAGGGCTCTACCGAATCTTTCTGATTGCTAACGCCGAAAGACTCACTCCTCAGGCGGCAAACTCCTTGCTGAAGCTCTTAGAAGAACCGCCTCCGTCTTGGGTTCTGATCCTCACGGCAAGCGACTCCAGCCTTCTGCTTCCCACTCTCGTATCCCGCTGCCAGCGTATTCGGCTCAAGCCCCTACCCGATGAATCCATTCAAGACATTTTGAAGGAAAGCTCGCTTTCTAAAGAACGCATTGATCTTTGCGTAAAGCTCGCGCAAGGCTGTTGGCGACGAGCGTTGGAGCTTTCTGATGACACGACCTATGAGCGACGACTGCAAGTCTTGCGCTTTTTGGCGAATCCGCCCGAGCACCTGGCACCGATCCTCGAGTGGGCGTCAGCCAGCGCCGAATCTTTGACGCTACTATTAGACCTTCTCGAGCCCGAGATTCTCGATGCTTTGCATACTCTTTTGACTCTGACCAACCCCTCGAGTTCGGCAAAACTTGAAACACACTCGAATTATTTCTCGGTTCGACTGCCAGATCCAGCCTCTCGACTGCAATTCTGGATTGATCGTGCCGACCGAATCGCTCAGGCTCGCTCTCAAGTCACGCTTCCGCTGAATAAAAAACTGCTCGTGCAGGAGATTCTGTTACCCTATCTCCTGACGTGATCGCACTCGAACGAGCAGGAAAATCATTCGATGGCAGGTGGGTATTCCGAGACGTGGAGCTTCACGTCGCTCGCGGCGCTTCTGCGTGCCTGGTCGGCCCTTCGGGATCGGGAAAAACAGTACTTCTGAAGCTGATCGCTGGCCTTCATCTGCCCGATGCCGGAAGGGTGACCGTAAAAAGCAACTCGGTCGGAATGCTGTTCCAGCAAAACGCGCTTTTTAACTCACTCACTGTTCTTGAAAATCTGCTTTTTCCACTTCGAGAGCGAAAGGGAATCGAGGGCCCTGCAGCACATCAGCGCGCGCTTCACTTTTTAGAATCGGTGGGCCTATCAGGTACCGAGCAACTCTCTCCTGATGCGCTTTCTGGAGGAATGCAAAAACGCCTGGGAATCGCGCGCGCGCTGATCATCGAGCCCGAAGTCGTGCTGTACGATGACCCAACCGCAGGTCTCGACCCGATCACCTCGCGCACGATCGCACAATTGATTCGCCGACTGCAGATCGAGAATGGCACGACCGTGGTTGCAGTGACCAACGACATGCATCGAGCCTACGAGCTAGGTGATACAATTTTTCTTTTGGCTCAGGGAAAGCTAACGCGAGGGGGTTGCGAGAAGGAAGTTCGTGAAAGCCTCGACCCCGCTCTTCGCCAATTCGTCAGAGGATTGCAAGAAGGTCCGTTATCATGAGCACTCCAGCGATTCGCTTTGAAAGCGTCAGCAAGAGTTTCGGAGCCAAGCGAATCCTGGATCAGGTATCATTCTCGATTCAGCCCGGAGAGATCGTCTTTGTTTTGGGTAAAAGCGGCATGGGAAAATCCGTGACGTTAAAACAAATCATCGGAGTCATGAGGCCGGATGCAGGCAAAGTCATCGTTGAAGGTAAAGACCTCGCCTCACTCGATGCCCCAGGGCTCTCGCGAATTCGAAGGCGCTGTGGGATGGTCTTTCAGCAGCCTGCTCTTTTAGATTCTCTAACCATTTTTGAGAACATCGCTTTTGGACTGAAATCGCCTGAATTTCGGGCCGCGCGTGCCCAAGAGGGAAAGCCCGCCCTCGATTCAGACGAAATCGACACGCGAGTCAGAGAAGTGTTAGCTCTGGTAAAGCTCGAGCCCGAGATTCTCCAGTTGAAACCGCCGAAAATCTCCTACGGCATGCAAAAGCGCGTCTCGCTGGCTCGAACCCTTGCTCCGGGCCCTTCGCACTTACTTTTTGACGAGCCCACCACTGGTCTTGACCCCATCACCACTCAGGCAGTGAATCTTTTGATCGCTGAGCTCTCAAGAAAACTTCAAGTCACCAGCGTCGTGGTCTCGCATGATATGGGCTGCGCGCTCCGCATCGCCGATCGGGTGCTGGTTCTCGATCAGGGAAGGATCCTCATCGACGGCACTTTAGATGCTGTTCGAAACTCAAACGAACCCTTGATTCGAGACTTTCTTGCTGAGGCCTTAGAGCATGAGCAAGCCCAAACTCCTGGAGCCCCTCTATGAAAGAGCTCGGAAAACTCATGCTCTTTTATCGTGATGTTCTGCTAGCAGCCGTGCGCTCGAAGCAAAATCGCCAAGAAATCCTGGCTCAAATCCTTGATGTGTACTCTCGCTCGCTATCCACTGTGATCTTCGCTGGATTCTTCGTTGGGGCGATCCTGACGCTTCAGTTTCGACTAGTACTCTCCGATTACGATGCTCTCAGCATGTTAGGCGGGATTACGACCTCGGCTTGTGTTCGTGAGGTAGGTCCGTTGATCATCTCGTTTCTACTCGCAGGAAAAATTGGTGCATTCACTGCTGCCGAATTGGGAACCATGCGTGTGACCGAACAAATCGACGCGATTGAGTGCCTCGGGACGA
>JBDLQW010000062.1:0-26988 GCA_039800365.1 Pseudomonadota bacterium | reverse complement strand
TTCGCCCAGCTCCGAGCGAATGGTGCGAAGCTGTTCTCTGAGCAACGCTTCTCGTTGTGCCTTGTTCAGGCGTTCGCTCATTTTCTCACGAATTTCTCTTTGAACGCCCAAGACATCGCGCTCTTTTGCCATGAGGTCGATGATCTTTTCCATGCGTCGGGTGAGATCGGGGTCTTCAAGTAGCTCCTGCTTTTGGGTGAGATTCAGGTTCAAGTAAGCGGCGGCGACGTGGGTCAGGTAGGTAGGGTCGTCGATTTTGTGAATCAAGCGCACCAGAGCTTCAGTAGCTCCGGGCATCAGCTCTAAAACCTCTTCGGCCATGACCTTAAGCGATTGAAACAGCTCCTCGGGTCGCTTGGTTTCAGCTGGTCCGATCTCAGGGCCTGGTGTTTTGGGGCCGTGGTAATCGGCAACCCACTCGCCTCGGGCTCTCAGCGATCCATCGATCGCACGAAAATAATCCAGCACCCGATAGCGGGCAATTCCAGTTACCATGATTTGCCGGCCGCCTGTTTCGCTCGGACTCGAGCTTTCGAGCTTACAAAGCGTGCCGGTGCGGTACAGGTCTTCGGGTTCGGGGTCGCCGGTCGTAATCGTTTTTTGCGCCACGATCAGCAGAAGCTGCTGCTGACGCTCGCTTTCTTCCACTGCCAGAATGCTTCGCGTGCGGCCCACGACCAAGGGCATTGAGATGCCAGGAAAGATCACCGTGTTGCGAATCGGAAGGACCGGAAGCTCAGAAGGAAGGCTCTGTCTTTCATCAGAGGGGGGCGGCGTATTGGACGGAGCGTTCTGACCCAGAAAAGTGCTCATCCTCAGTTTAGGAGCAAGCTTCAAGCCGAGCGCGTTGGGCCAAAAACCCCTTACCCCGCCAAAAAAGGCGTGTTAAGGGGGGGCCATGACGCTTACAATCGAACAACTTCGTCAGCGCCTCGAGTCTTTGGCGCCGGGCACTCGCGCTGAGGTGGTAGATTTAACAGGAACCCAGGATCATTGGCAGGCAGTGATTATTTCGCCAGCTTTTGAGGGGAAGATGATGATCGAGCAGCACCGAATGGTGATGCAGCACATGCATGCCGAGATCGATTCAGGTATTGTGCATGCGTTAACGATCAAGACTTACGCGCCTTCACAGGCACCGCGAGCATCAAACTAAAACATCGTTTTTTGGAGGATAGAAAATGGCTCACCCGTTGCGTTCTGAAATCGAGAAGTTGGTTCAAACGAATCCCGTCATGATTTTTATGAAGGGCAGCCCCGATTTTCCGATGTGCGGATTTTCGGCAAAAGCGGTGCAAGTGCTTAAAGCCGCAGGCGCCACTCAGCCCATGGGTTTTGATGTGCTTTCTGATGATCCGATGTGGGATGCACTTGAAGACTATAGTCAGTGGCCAACCGTTCCGCAGATCTTCATTGGCGGAAAGTTCGTGGGTGGCTGTGACATCGTGACTGAGCTCCTCGAGCGAGGCGAGCTGCAGGGCCTGGTGAAGCAGGCGCTCACCCCAGCGGGTTGAGTTTTTCAATCTTTTTAGCAGTCTGAGATGAAAGTCATCGCGTCCGCGCCGTGCCAGGGTCGTGTTCGACACACTTGAGCCTTGGGTGTTGTGCACCGATAGTAGAATCAATGGTGTGTTAGTAGCTCGTTGCTCTCTGAGGCACCACGGGGGAGCGTTTGATTCGCGTCGGACTTTGGATCTCGCGATTAATCCGGGTAGGGGCTTTCAGTGGCGTCAGTGCCCTGAGTGCTATGCTCCTTACTGCAGCTCATGCGGCAGAGTCTTGCTCGATCGCTCCTGATCTTCCGAAAATTGAGAAGGCCCTTGCGAGTGTCAGTAGCGTGGGGGCCCCTATGGTTGGCTCTTGCGGCTCAAAAGTGCCTGCGGTTTCAGGCGACTCGAGGCTGGGGTGCCCCACCTACCTCAAGCAAACGTACTTGACTCAGGATCGTGGCCGAAGGGCTCTTGATCAGAGCGTCGCAGAGGCCTGCGGTTCTTCGACGACTTCTGCCAATAAGGCTTCATTGGGTGACATCGAGCGCCGTTTATCGATGGGCGCTTTGACTAACCTCGGTGCTCCAGAAGGGTTTCTCGAAAAGTGCCTTGAGGAAGGCGCTGTTGTCTCAAAATTCCAGCCAAGTTTTGCCTCGATGCCCGGTGCGGTAGTCGGTCCATCAATGACGTCTACTGTAGAGCATCTTGGCGATAGCGAAAAGAAAGCTTTGGTCGCTGAGTATTACCTCAACATGAATCGTCTCAAGTTGGGATCACAAGCGGCGCTGGAGTCTCTGGCAGCGATCGATTCGGTCTTGGGTAAAAATCCTCTTGCCGATCAGAGCTGCACAGGTTCGAGAATTGCTGCAGTCGATGCTACCTGTCGCAGGCTTCAGGCCTGCACCCCTTCGCATGCGCTTGCGTCGGAGGCTGATGAGCTCGCACAACTGGCCCCTCTCGTTCAGAAGCTTGAAGCCAAGGTATCGCAAGGCGAAGCTCGAAAAAACGGTGCAGGGGGGCGTACTGCGGTTTTGGCTTCTGCTCGTGAATTCGAAGAGGCGGCGAAGCAGCTGCAGCTTTTAAAGGCCATGTATCCAGCCCTGGAGGGTAAAAAGTTCAAGGAGGTCTTCGATTCCCAAAAGAACAATGCTGAAGAGGCTTTGAAGAAGCAGCTCGAAGAAACACGTCAGGCTCTACTGACTCAGCTGAGTTCTTACCAAAAAGGCGTCGAGTGCCTAAACGGATTTTCGTGTAGCGCAGAGTGCAAGGAGTATCCCGAAGCCCTTGCCAAGGCCCCCTCATTTCGTATGGAGGCGTTCAAGAGTCAGGGGCAGGGCACCCGTGAGGACACGGATGTGCAGTCGTATCTTTCGGGTGCCGAATGCCGCGTGAATCGACGGGTCCCTGACAAAGAGGCTTGGGATCAAGTCAATGAGGTTGTTATCGGAGCCGCCCTAACGGTTGCCACTTCGGGAATCAGCAGCGTCGCCGCGGCTGCAAAAGCTGCAACTCTCGCCGCGCGAGCGGGGCGCGCCGCCACAGCAGTGAAAACGACAACAACGGTGGCTCAAGCAGGAGATGCGGCACGCGCAGGATCTACGGGGTTCAAGGCGCTGGATTTGACCAGCAAGGCCGGTTTTGCGCGAGCAGCGATGCTGGGTGGCGACATTTATTTTGCTGCAAGTGATGTGAACAGCGCCATCGATCAGTGCTCGGAGCTTTTGAATCAGCTGTCTTCAGTGCCGACACCCAAGACTAAGCCAGAAAATAAGCCAGAGACGACATCAGGTGGGGGGTGCCCTGGTGCTATCGACTCGAGGCAAGTTCAGGTGATGGCGGATTATCGGGCCTGTGTTCTCTCTGTCGCCCTGTCTGTCGGCACGAATGCGCTGCCAGTTGTACCGGATTTTGTAGCGCGGTACCGAGTTCGGAAGGCTGGACCCCAATTGGCCGTTGATTCGAAGGCCACGGCTTCAGCAGCCAGTGCTTCAATAGATCTTTTAAGCCATGAGCTGCCTGCCAATGTCGAGACACGGGCCGCCGCCGAATTCGAGCAAGTCTTGAAGCAAAATCAAGAAGCCGGATTCCCGAGGGGGGGCAAAAGCTATGAGCCCAAGCCCACCTACGAAGGCGAAGCAGGGTTGACATTTTTCAATCAACTGGGTGGAGAAAGACCTTTGAGCGAGGTTGAATCTCAAATCAACTCTGCCACCCAGGCGTTCAAAGAGGGGAAGCTCAAGGAGGTAAACCAAGCTTTCGATGAAGTCAGAGTTACCGAGACAGAAATCGCTCTTATTGAGAAAGACCTGAAGGATTCTGTCTTAACGCCCGACCAAATGGTGGCTTCGCGAAAAAGAAAAGAAGAGCTTGAAAAAAGTCGAACTGACCTTCTGAAAACCGCGCAGACGAAGTTTGACGCCGCCACGATCGAGAGCCGCGAATTGGCGAAGCTTGAGGTCGAGCGTTTGATTCTACAATTAAAACAGAGCAACGCCATCGATCCAAAGAGCATTCAGGTTTTTAGCGGTCGTGAGATGAATCGGTTGCAGGCGAGTACTGGGGGACTGGGCGAATTTTTTCCAGACCTGCCAGTGCTTCAGTTCAAGCTTGAAGATCCCTTGCCCCAGGATGCCGTTTTGCCAAATTTCGTTCGAGGAATAGGAGAGGGTCAGAATCGTGGGGGACAATATTTCACGCCCGACAGAAGTGGCTTGAAATTCTTAGATTCGAGAACTCGTGGCCAGTTAAACTCAACGCCCGATAGCAATGATTATCAGTTGAATCTGCAGGTCGAGATGAACCCCGGAGCTGAACTTGTGGTTGGATCGATAGGCGACTTGAGACCCGATTTTACTCAGGGGCTAGACGTCATCAGCCCTGGTAAATTCTCTTATGACAGAAAAGGCAGACCATTAGTGGGAGGTGGCGCTCAGATTAAAAGGTTGAGCACTGGTAAAAGCGAGATCAGACCCGACAATATTCTTGCTGGATCTGCAGGTGTCGAAGGGCCAGCGCTCAAGTTCCAGTCTCAGGTGGTGGCTGCAAAAAAAGCTGGAGGGTTAGATAGTCAGAATTACGATAAGATGGAGACTTCAATGCGATTAAAGGTAGATCTCCAAGAGACTCAATTACGACAGACAGAGAAAGCTCTCCAAGAAGTGAAAAGTTATCGTGAGAAGGCTACATTGAAATTACGAGTAGAGCGTCTTGAAAGCGATTTAAGTCTGAATCGTGAAAACCTGGAAGGGGTTCGCTTACAGCGCTTGCTGAATGCTGACCCGGAGGCTTATCTCCGATCGAAAGAGGTTCGAGAGCTGCGAGAGAAAATCCAGAATAGTGGCAGTGGAGTTGGCACTACCACTGCAGATGCTCGTACGCTGAGTGGATTGAAATTCGAGCTTGGGATTTATGAGCAAATGGCTGAGCTGCGAAAACGCGAGCGCGAGAAAAACCTGAAGCTGAGCGCACGCGAGCGAAGGAGTAAAGCTATCAGCGTGCTTCCTGGTGCTGATTTCGATCAGCTCAGTCAGGAGCAGCGTGATTTCTTGAAGAGCTTGGGACTGTCGGCTTCGGATGGGAATGGGTTTGAGAGTCCAAAGCTTCAGTTAGAGGATCGGAAGTGAAGAGGTCTCTAGAGTTTTCGAAAGCCCGAGCAGAGGCTCAGGTTTCGAAAACCGAAAAATCGAGAGGAAGCTTTTCGCCGAGCCATCGTGCCCCGTCAGAGTGGTCGCGAGTATCGCGTCCGGTGACTTCATGAATGAGAATTGAGAGGCCGCTTCGATAGTGGTGAAGCAGGCTCTCGAGTTGTGGCGCCACAGTTTCGGTGAAATCTACTTCGAACATGGGTAAGGGATGGGGGCCAATCGGTCGATCGATGAGCTTTCCAAAATAAAGCAGCGGAAGTCCCGCCCTGGCGATCTGTGAATGAAGCATGATTGCTGCAGGACGGGATTCCGGAGTGTAGTAAATGTGTGCGTGAAACGACTTCATTTGCTTTATATGCCTGAGGATGAGGTAGATTTAAAATAATTGATGAGTATATTTGTGATAGGATAAAGCTATGTCTCGTTTTTCTCCTCAAGACTTGGTTTATTTTCAGGAAGTTTCGAGAACCAAGAATCTTTCTCGTGCGGCCGAGCGGCTGGGAATTGCTCAGCCATCGTTGACTCTTGCGATGAGAAGGCTCGAGTCGCACACTGAAACGCCGCTTTTGATACGAAAAAAAACGGGAGTTGAGCTCACTCATGCGGGAAAAGTTTTTTTGCAGCGATCAGAGCTCGTGCTTCGAGAATGGACAGGTCTTCTGAATGAAACCAAGGGCGCCATGGCGGAATTGTCGGGTCGCTTTTCGATCGGTTGTCATCCGTCTGTAGGGCAATACTCGCTTCCATCGTTTCTGCCTGAGTTTTTGGCATCGCATCGCCAAATCGAAATTCGGCTTCATCATGGACTGTCTCGCCATATTACCGAGCTCGTGATTCGATATGAGTTGGATTTTGGGATTGTGGTCAATCCGGTGGCTCATCCCGATCTCAGAATCGTAGAGCTGGGACGTGATGTCGTGACGTACTGGTGTTCTCCTCGGTGTCAAAATCGAGATGTCCTGATTTATGATCCCGAGCTGCTTCAGGCTCAGAGGCTGCTGGAGAAGCTAGGGAAGTATCGAAGTGAATTTCGACGTGAGGTGCATTCGGCATCTCTTGAGCTGATCTCGAAGCTAGCGGTGCAGGGAGCAGGAGTGGGCATTCTACCTGGACGAGTGGCCGCTGTTGAGACGAGTTCAAGTCGCCAGGCGCTCGTGACTTGGAATTTACCTTCAGGTGCTCGGGCGCCGCGCTACGAAGACCGGATTTGCATGATTTACCGCCCAGATCGGCAAAAGACCCGGGCCTCAAAAGCGGTGATGGAGGCTTTGGTTCGATCGCTCGAGCGATCAACCACCCAAGTAACCAAGTAACCCAGTAACTCAGGTGGTGGTCTTGAATCTCCTCGTAGACCGGCTAAGCTGAAGCCATGCTGAAATGGTTTCGAATTCTAGGTTTGGTGGGTGCTTTGAGTTTTCTCTCTCCAGCTTTCACTTCTGTTCAAGTTTGGGCTTGTGGGGGTGAAACTTGCGAAAAGTGTGAGGGCAAGACAGCAGGCGGTCCTGCTCAGGAGTCAAAGAGCGCTTCGAAAGTGACCCAGTCTGGTCGTAAGCTGAAGTGTTCGAAGTGCGCTGGTCATGGCGCCTCCGAAAATCACGACGCCAAGGCTGATCAGCGAGGCGTTCCCTCTGCTTGAGTGTCTCATTACGGTATTGGCTCATGAGCATGATGGGCGCGCATTCTCGAGCACCTTTCTGGCCTTTTTCTTGGGATTAGGTAGTCTTTCAGCGAAGGCGTCGCTTTCCGTTCAGTCGAGGCAATGAGCTGAGTTTTTCAAGGAGTTTGATCGCCGAACTTCCTCAGGGGCACTATGGAGGTTCATCGACTCTCCGACCGGCTGGTCATTCTGATTCCTTCCATTCGAGCGGAGGGTACCGCACTCGGGGGCCGTACAGCTGGAATCGATGACGGGTTTATTCGTCTGCTTGCTCTTGTTCGTGTTGAGGCGAATAAGATTCTTAATGCCGATCTGATCCGAATCTTGGAAAGACTAGGGTTTCACCCATCTGATAAGAATCTGCTGCCGGAGTACCAGGTGGAACTTCAGCTTCGATCGAAAGCTTTGCCCTGACGCCTTGCCAAGGCAACAGCCCCGGCCTCTGGAATAAGGCCGGGGCGATCGTGGTGCCCCTCGAATTGAAGAGCCGACTCGAGGAGCGGGGGGAGGACGGTGATGCCTTCTTAAGAGGCTTTCGACTGGAAAGGGAAGGTCAAGCGCGGAGTCCGTCTCGCGGCGTTTCTGTTCTTGGTTCGGTCGCGCTCTTCAAGTCGGTTGATGTTTTCTAAGAGGTGATCGGTGACATCAGCAAGCGCAGTGTGAAGGTCGGTAGAGGCTTTCTTGATAGTCAGGCTCTTGTGGCCTCGCTCGCGAAAATGCACTTTTACTGAAAACAAGTCAGGACCTGGCTGGGTCGGCGAGTTCTCCATTTCTAAGGTCACGATGACCCGCTGGTTCGCGAGTTGCGGAAACTTTCGGATCACTGAGCTAATGCGCTCTGAGGCGATATCCCGGATCAAATCAGAAGATTCTAGATTTTTGAATTTTACGTGGATCATGAGACCTCCTTCAAAGTGAATGAGTTAAAGGCGTATTCCGCTTGAGAACTAGGGTAGGAAACAATGGGTTTCTTGAAAATTTCAAAGAAGCGAACCGATTGTTTGAAAAAAATAACTGTCGTCTTGGAGCGGGGTAATCCTGCTTGAGTTGTTCTTTAGCGCCATTCAGACTGGAGGTCATGAACTTGACGGATCTCCAGCTTCTGGTTTTCAAATTTTCGAATGATCCCCATCGCCACTGGCTGTATCTGATCGAGGCTCTTTTGCTCGTTGGAATTTTTATGCTTCGCACGCGTGGGCTTCCGCGACAAAAAACGCTCGTGAGACGAATTTGGTTTCGCACTTGGACGCTTTGCCTCTACGTTTTTCTTGCCGGCTACGCGGCACCTCGATTGTGGCTGGGACATGATTTTAATCGGCTGCTAAAGTGGTGGCTATTTGAGACGTCATCGGTGCCAAGCGTCGGTAGGGTGCGAGCAGACGGGCGGGTCGAATCGGTAAAGAGTCCAGTCGAAGGTCAAGGAGAACAACGGATGTCGAACGAAGAACTCAAACGAAAACTCAGCCCCTTTCAGTATCGCGTAGCGTGCGAAGGGGGGACTGAGCCTCCTTTTCGAAACGCCTATTGGAATCACAAGGAGCCGGGCATTTATGTCGATGTGATTTCGGGCAAGCCGCTCTTTTCATCGATTGATAAGTTTGATTCGGGCACTGGATGGCCGTCCTTTACTCGTCCGATTGAGGATGAGGAAGTCGTGAAAATCGAAGATCGGAGTCACGGCATGGTTCGAACCGAGGTGCGAAGCAGAGCCGGAGACGCGCATCTGGGGCATGTTTTCGATGATGGCCCACCGGACGCGGGAGGGCTTCGCTACTGCATTAACTCGGCATCGCTCAAATTCATTCACAAAGATGAGCTCGAAAAGGCAGGTTACGGAAGTTATCGAGTGCTTTTCGAGAAACCAAAAAAATAGCTGTGGCAGCGGTATTGCGGCATCCAATCGAGGTCAAACATGAAGGCATCTGCGAAATTCATCGTTCAGGCACTAGGGCTAATTTTTTGCTCCTTCGGTACTGCTGGGGCCCAGGAGTCTTGTGAAGATTGGGCTCAGTTCATGATGAAGATGCAGGGAGTGGGGGAAGTTGCGGGCCAAAAAATGAGGCTCTTTGCTCCATCACTCACTTCAGAGATGGAGAGATTTCTGGGAACCGAACTTCAAGCGATTGAAAAAAAATATGATGAGATCATTAAGACTCGTAATGAGCTTGCAGACGCGAATGCAGATGCTGCGGGGTCAAGCGATCGGAAAGTCATCAGACGAGTCAAAGACCTCGAAGCGATCTCTTTGGATCGTATTGAGGAGTATCGAAGCGCGTTGCTTGCTAGTGGTGCCCGTAAGGGCTGTATGAGTTCTTATGAGTCTGCCCTGATTCGCAAAGGTGCCAAAAAGCAGGAACAAGAGCAGGAAGCGATCCTGCAGAAGAACCAGAAAGAAACTGTCCAGCTTCGAGCTCAGCTTCAGGAACTTCGCGATTCTCTCGATAGCTGCCTAGAGAAATCTAAGAACCCGGCAGTCAGTGGCGACGCGAACAAAAAACTCGATGGGCTGTCGGGGGTCGCGCCTTCTCGAGTCGCACCTTCTCAAGGGCGTTCTGGTGCGACCAGGGCTCGTTGAGCCGCTGGAGATGTTACGCTCTGCCAGATGGGGCCCTGCGAAAGCCTTTTGCTTTCTCAGGATCCGCTCGAGCGCAAACAAAACGACACATGGATCGTTCCCTGGCAGCAAGTACTGGAGCTCATCGGATGAGGCGCGAGGAGTTGACACGGCTCCGTCGGGGCGGTCTTCGAGAAAGTGCGACCTTTCTACGAGAGGCGAGAATGAGATCGGAAGAGGGAGGGCGAGGTCAATTGACGTGAAGGCCCCCCCCCTTTTTTGAGAGTCGGGGAGGGGCTTTCACCAGTAGAATCTAATGCGAATCAAGCCATGCGATAGGCTTTTTTCTTGAGGGCGCGCGTGCTGCGCTCGACGGCCACTTTGTGAGCCGCGGGGGCCTCGCCCTTCGAGTAGGCAGTAGCTTGGTCGCGGCGGCGTTTACGGTGCTTGGTGCTGAGTCTTCGAGCCATGAGATGATCCTTTCTAAGAGACGCATTGGCTAACACTGGGGCCCTTGACTTGCCAAGTTTTTGTTGGCGTCAAAAAATCCTCGCTGGAGAGGGGCCGGGTGGGCGTTAGTTCCGGTTGAGGGTTGGGGCACCTTTCTATACGCTTGGGTCAGGGCTTCGGATGGAAGCTCATCACGAGAGCATTTTGGGAGATCTTGAAGGTGTCAGGGATGAAATCTTCGACTTCAGTTTTTTTAGCACTTTTTGCAGCTTTTTGGCTTTTTGAGTCATCTTTGGCTTCCGCTGTTTCGGTGGCGGCCGGGGGGGCAAAACCCGTTGCATCCAGTGGTAGCTTGTCGACGCTTGGCAAAGCCGAAGATCCACTCCTGAGCGCTGTGGTGAATGGGCGCCTGACGGGTCTGAACCAGCTATCCTTCCCCCAGCGTACGGGCTTCCGGGTTTTAGGCGAAAAAGCAGTCGCGTTTCATCGCAGAAAAATGACCGAAGCTGATCGCCAACGCTGGGTCAGTGCCTGCGCCACGCCTTCTTCCCGCCACGCCTTTTGTCCTGACATTGACCCTGTGCTTGGCAGCGACGCCAACGAGGACTCGGGAGATCGGGATGCTTTTGGAAAAATTAAAGGAAAGTCTCGGGCCTCCAAAGCCGAAGTCGATCGCGCGTGGGCTGCGGTGCTTGCCGGAGATTTCGAACGCTTGCAAAAAGCATCGGAGTCGGCAGCCAGTCAAGCCATTCGACGGGTGACCCATTTCGATCAAATGAGGAAGATTCAGGCCGCCCTATTGGCTCGAAAGCCCTGTGATGGCGTTCCGATCAGCACTCTTTTGGCACTGAAGAGCGAAGAGTTTCTTCCTGAAGCCGAAGCTCGCGCGGCCGTGGTGCAGTTGCATGAGCAGGGTGCCTCTTGCTCGACAGCTCCAGAGTGGGCGGCGCGCTCGATGTACCGTCTCTCGTTGATTTTGATTTCCGAGGGCAAATGGGCTCGAGCAGAGAAGTGGTTAGAAAATCTCACTCAAGACCGTCGCTCAGATTATTTTTCGCGCTCACTGTATTGGCGGGCCCGTGCGGCTAAGGTTCGAGGTGATCAACTGGCCTTCGAACAGGCCAAGGCCCGTTTGACCCGCGAATTTCCGATTCATTTTCATTCGTTGCTTCTGAGCGGAAAAAAAGCCTTTAACGCCGCTCAGAACTTGCACTTGCCCGAACCAGTCGTGAGTTTCGAGAGCCGTACCTTGGGAGCTCGTTGGAATGATCGCGTACGAGCAGTAGAAACGCTACAAGAGCAAGGGGCTAATGATTGCACCCGGGAGCTCTTCGTGACGCTCGAGTCGATGATGGATCAAGCCGAGCCTGAGGCGCGTCTTTACCTGGCAGTGCTTCAGAATCGGAACTTCAACGCCATCGGAACTTTCAGAACCCTCAGCTCGTTGATGCGGGACCATCCCTCAGTGTTGTCACGAGCGACGCTGTCGCTCTTTTTTCCGCTCACCAAAGAAAACCGCCACCTCTTGTATACGTATACCGGACAGGGAATCGACCCCTATTTAGTAGCTGCGCTCATTCGCCAAGAAAGCGGATTTATTTCCTCTGCGCGCTCTCCTGCTGGAGCGCTGGGGCTGATGCAGTTGATGCCAGCAACCGCAGGTCGAATGGAACGGGTGAGTCGTCGCGATCTTCTGGATGGCCGAACGAATGTGCGCCTCGGTGTTCGCTATTTTAGGCAATTAGTTGAGCGATTCTCGGGAAAAGTGGATCTTGCCTTAGCTGCATATAACGCAGGTCCTGAGCGCGTCGAAGATTGGAAGCGCCGGTATCAAGTAGAAGACCCTGTCCTTTTCGTTGACTTGATTCCGTTTAAAGAAACTCGCGAGTACGTTTCTTTGATCAGCCGCAATTATTATTGGTATTTGCAGATTTACGCGCGGCATATCTTTGACGATCGGGTCGAGGCCGCAAAGCAGCTCTCGAAGGGAACTGCTTTAGCACGCGCACCTGCAAGTTTTGATCGCAATTTGCCGTTGGAATTTTCCCTGTTTAGCGCAAACTGAGAAGTCTAAGGAGACTTCTCATGGCGTCTGCAACGATGGGATCAAAGCCCGGTCCAACGATCTTGCATCGATTAAAGGAGTGGGCTGATGCCAAGCCGTCTTCTGCGGCTCAGGCGTATAAGCGGGGTGACGAGTGGCGTGTTCTGACGGCTCGCGAGTTTTGTGATCGAGTCTATCATCTTGCTCTTTTTTTCGAGTCTCGCGGATTTACCAAAGACGATATTGGGGCAATCTTCGCTTATAACTCTCCAGAGTGGGTGCACGCTGATCTCGCCATGCTTTTGCTGGGGGGGAAGTCAGCGGGGCTCTATCCGAATAGCACGGCCAAGGACATTTTCTACATTCTGAATCATACCGAAGCGCGACTGCTTTCGGTTCAGAACGCTGAGTATTTTCGAAAGTTCGTTCCCGTGGGCGATGAGTCGAGCCTGCCGTCTCGAATCGAGATGATCCTCGTGTTTGATGGCGACTGCTCGATTTCTCCGAAGGCCGTCAGCTACGAAGCGGCGATCTCAGAGGGTCGAAGAATCGCAGAATCTGGAAAAGCGCGTTCGATGGAAACACTTCTGGCTGCAATTGATCCTCGGGTAGCTGCTTTCATGATCTACACTTCGGGAACGACCGGAAATCCCAAAGGGGCGCTGCTCTCGCACGACAACTTGGTCTACACTTCAGATCGAGTTCGAGACTATTGGCGTCTTCCTGAGAAGGGGCGGCTTTTTTCGTTTCTTCCGCTTTGTCATATCGCCGAAAAGCTTCAGAACATTGGAGTTGGCATCACGATGCGATATCAGGTGTCTTACGCGACGAAGTTTGATCGCGTGGCTACCGAATTGACTGAAGTTGAGCCCACCTTGCTCTTGTCGGTGCCGCGCCTCTGGGAAAAAATGGTTGAGGGAGTGATGAGCAAGCTAGATCAAGCTCCTTTGGCACGAAAGAAGCTTGCTCATTGGGCTTTAGCGACGGGAGCGCGCGCAGCGGTCACCCAGTTGTCGGGTAGGCCTCTAGCGATTGCAGAGTTAGCTCAACTGAAGATCGCTGATCGGTTGGTGCTGGCGAAAGTTCGCAAAGCATTGGGTTTAGGACAGGCGCTCACTCTGGCTTCAGGGGCAGCGGCTTTGCCTGCGCACGTTTCAAGGTGGTTTCGGTCGATTGGCCTCGAGATCTTAGAAGACTACGGTCAAACCGAGACCACGGGCGTGGTTTGCATGACTGAACCGGGAGTCGATAGCGCTGGTACTGTGGGCAAGCCTGTTCCCGGAATGGAGTTCAAAATCGCCTCAGACGGCGAGATGCTGACTCGAGGGCGTCACGTATTTTTGGGCTATTACAAGGATTCAGAAGGTACTCAGGCCGTTTTCGATGGCGAGGGCTGGTTGCATACGGGCGACTTAGCCGAGCTGACGCCTCGAGGCTTGGTGAAGATTCGCGGCAGAAAAAAAGAGATCATGAAGACTTCGGGGGGCAAAATGATTGCTCCGCTTCCGATCGAGGAGAAAATCAAGGTTCATCCGATGGTGAGCCAGGTTTGCTTGGTGGGCGACAACCGTAAATTCATTTCAGCGCTGGTGACGCTCGGAGAGGGCACGTTAAACGAGCTGAAATCACGATCGGGGGCTCATGATGGCCGCGTGGTTCAGGACTCCGAGGTGCTAAAAGCAGTGAAGCAGCACCTCAATTCAGTGAATGCCGAGCTGGCGAATTACGAACAGGTGAAAAAAATCACCATTCTGGCGCAGGAGTTCTCGATCGAAGCAGGCGAGATGACGCCCACCTTGAAGATGAAGCGAAATGTGATCGAGTCGAGGTACAAGGATTTGATTGATCTGATGTATGAAGATCGATCAAGCGCAGCTGCCGAAGCATGAACGCGTACCAGTCAGGTGAGCGCAAGATTGTTCCTGCGAGTCTCGTTTATCTTTATCGTCAGAGGGAAGGCGCCGAGCGCGAATGGCTTTTGATTCATCGCCAAGGGCGCGAAGACGACATTCATTCTGGCAAGTGGAATGGGTTGGGGGGCAAGTTTGATCCGGAGGAGTCGCCCTGGCAAGCAGCCGCAAGAGAAGTGCACGAAGAGTCGGGGCTGGTTGTCGCTGCCGAGAGGTTTCGATGGCTCGGTACGCTTCAGTTTCCTCGTTTTAGGCCCGATCGAAGCGAAGACTGGTGGTGCGCTGTCTTAACCGCCGAGGTGTCGGTTGAAGACTCTGAGTGTATTGTCGACGGTGCTCGTCACTGTGACGAGGGTACTCTGCATTGGATTCAGCAGAGTCGGCTACAGGGCCTGAACTTTTGGGAAGGCGATCGGCATTTCTTGCCCCGTGTGCTCGACGGAGAGCCGTTTTTCGGAACGTTTCGTTACGAAAAACAAAAGCTCATCGAGTGGGTGCTTGAACCGCGAAAGACCAACTAAGCTTTTGCCTGGGGCGCTGTTTTCAAGAACTGAAGGTTCTTGTTATTTTCTTCGGCGTATCGCAGACCCCAGTCACTCTTGAAAAGAAGTACCGGAAAGCCATCTCGATCTTCGAGGCACCGAGAGTCTTCGCGTCTTTCGAAGTAATCGGGATCGAGGCCCGGACCAGTCACCCATCGAGCGTGAAGATACGGCAGTCGCTCGATCTTTACGTCCACAGCGTATTCGGCCTTCAAGCGGTGCTGAAGCACTTCGAACTGCAGGGCGCCCACAGCCCCAAGAACCGGGTCTTTATCGCCAAGACCTCGTTGACGGTACACTTGCACGACGCCTTCTTCTGAAAGCTGATCTAAGCCCTTCTTGAGTTGCTTGCGCTTCATGGGGTCAAGAATCACGACGCTTGCGAAATGCTCAGGAGAGAAGCGAGGAACACCATCGAATTCAAATGACGCTTTTTCACAAAGGGTGTCGCCGATGCGAAGGTCTCCTGTGGTGTCCAAGAGGCCCACGATATCGCCTGGCCACGCTTCTTCGACGATGACTCGTTCTTGGCCGAAAAAGTTCAACGGCTTGGAGAGCCGAATCGTTTTCTCGAGACGTGTGTGCTTGGCATCCATTCCCCGGGTAAATTTTCCTGAGCAAACGCGCATGAATGCCACGCGATCGCGATGCTGGGGGTCCATGTTTGCTTGAATTTTGAAAATGAACCCAGAAAAAGCATTTTTTACCGGATCAATCTGCGCTGGGCCCGCATTCCTTGGCCCAGGGGCTGGGGCGAGCTCGAGGAAGCGCTCCAGAAATCGTTGCACTCCGAAGTTATTCATCGCCGAGCCGAAAAACACTGGTGAGAGTTGTCCTTTCAGGACTCGCTCGTGATCGAAGGCATCTCCCGCATATTCAACCAGCTCAAGCTCGGCCTGTAATTGCTCACGCAAGGCCTGTGCTTCGTCTAAGTCGTTCTTAGGGCCCGAGATCAACTGCAGGAGCTGGGGATCATCGAGGCCTGAGATTTTCTTGGGCAGCAGGCGGCCCTTCACATTGGCTTCGCCCTCAGTCTGGTAAACGAGCATCTCGCCGCTGCTGCGATCATAGACCCCTCGAAAGCGATCGCCAGAGCCTACGGGCCACACTAATGGACAGGAGCGAATACCAAGAACTTTCTCGAGCTCATCCAGAAGATCGAGCGGATCTCGAGAGGGACGGTCCATCTTGTTGATGAAAGTGAAGATGGGAATGCCGCGCATTCGGCAGACTTCAAAGAGCTTGCGAGTCTGGGGCTCAACGCCTTTGGCCGCATCGATGAGCATGACGGCCGCGTCGGCTGCCGTCAGGGTGCGGTAAGTGTCTTCAGAGAAGTCTTTGTGCCCAGGCGTGTCGAGGAGATTCACTTGATGGCCGGCGTACTCGAATTGCAGCACGCTGGAGCTGATCGAGATGCCGCGTTGACGCTCGATCTCCATCCAATCTGAGGTGGTGTTGCGTTGATTTGCCTTGGCCTTGACTGCGCCAGCCAAGTGAATTGCACCTCCGTAAAGCAGGAGCTTCTCGGTCAGGGTAGTTTTACCGGCATCCGGATGCGAGATGATCGCAAAGGTGCGCCGTCGCCGAACTTCGGTCTCTAAATCAGACATGCGTTCGGGCATAGCATAGCTCGAAAAAAAGTGCCCTTGCTTAGTGGGCGACTTGAAATCTTCGGGCAATCGCTTCGACAATCGCCGCGCGTGGGGCGAGGGCGATCGGCATGGGGGCCAGCGTCCGATCGACTTGTCCTCGTGAGTTGGCGCTCCATTGGTTGTAGCGCGGGTCGAAAACCACGATGGCTCCGGTATCGGAGGGCGAACGAATCAAGCGCCCCGCCCGTTGTTTGAGCCAGATCATTCTCATCGGAAAGTCGTAGTCAAACAGGGCGAACTTGGTTTTGGCTTTTCGAGCTTCAGCCAAAGGCGATCGGGTCATCGCTTCGTTAATTTTTTCGATAATCACGCAAGACAGCTTGGGACCTGGAATGTCGAGACCCTCACCATAGCGCTCGCCCCCAACCAGTAGGGCACGCTCAGACGAAACGAAGCCTTCGGCTGCACGACGGTCTGAGAGCGAGTCGAAAACGTCGATTTGCGAGCTCTTGAGGCGCTCTCGCAATCGGTCGGCCGCAAAACGCAAGCGGCGATTCGAACTCATCAAAAGCAGGGTTCGGCCTCCGAGCTCGACAGCCACTTCTTCGGCGAACTGCACGAGGGCCTCGAGATGGCCTGGCGTTCCGGGAACGTTGACATCGGTGGGAAAATACACTTGCGCTTGTTCGGCGAGTCGATAGGGCGAGGGCAGTTGAAGGAGGGGGTGATCAGGTTTGAGACCCACGCGATCGATGGCGAAATGAGGCTGGGTGCCCGCAGATAAAGTGGCCGATGTCACGATGACTGAACGTTTTGAGGCAAAAAAAGGCTCGCCCAGGCCCGTGACGTCGATTGGAGCGATTTCTAGGCGCCAGCTGGCCTCTCTGGGGTGCCAGTAAAGGCAGCGCAGGAAGTTTGGGTCTTCTGAGGTGAGTGCATCGAGCGCCGCTTTGAATTCAGAAAATCGAATTTGATGGTTTTTAAGCAGGTCGAGCTCAAGCGAGGCACGCTGCCCCTCACAGCGTTGAACACTTTGAACCAAGAGGGTATCGAGATCCCGAATCGCTTGGTGAAGCTCGTCAAGGGTTCTCCAGACTCCTTCTGAACCGCGCTGTTTCGAGTGGCGCTGCAGGATGGCTACTTGCTCGTAGCCTTCAGTGCCATCGATATTCGGCACTAAAATCGGAGCCGCTTGGCGAAAGTGCAGACTTCGTGAGCGGATCGCCTCAGTGAGCTCGAGAAAAGTATCAAAGCTCAGATCATCCAGGAGGCGTGCGATGGCCGGGGCATCGCCAAAACGGCGCGAGCCTTGTTTTTTGGCAAATCGATCACACGCTTCGGCAAGAGACGATTCAGAGAGCTCTCGGGTCAAGGTTTTGGTGAGTTGATCTTCGAGGTGATGGCCTTCATCGAGGATGAGATTGCGAATTTGGGGCAGGTGCGAGGGCCATTGAAAAACCAGCGCGTGATTCGCGACGATCACTTCGGCATCATGGGCTAGACGAGCGCTATCGTAAAAATGACATTGGCGATAATAGGGGCAAGTGGGCCCCAAGGTCGTTGTGTGATGCGATCGTACGCGGTCAATCCATTCATCTAGAGACGGAAAAATTCCCCGAACATAGCGAGAAATGCGGTCGAGCTCGACCACAGGTACTTGGTGCGACAGCACTGCAAGAAAACACGCGCTCCATCTCAGGTCGAGCGGATCATCGGGGTGAACGGTGGCAAGCATTTCGTGGAGCTTTCGCAGGCAAAGGTAATTGTTCTGGCCTTTGACCGTGGTGGCCCGCACGGGAGATTCAAGCAGTGTCGATAGCTTGGGAATATCCTTTTCGAGCAATTGGTCTTGAAGCGATTTGCTATGGGTCGAAACGATGAGAGGAAGTTCCGAGGCTCGCGCGTGAAGGGCGCCGGGAATTAAGTAGGCGAGCGATTTTCCGGTTCCGGTTGGCGCCTCGACAGCGATTCGTTGGCCTTGGTTTAAGGCCTCTAGAACGGCATCCGACATCCGCGCTTGCTGAGGACGTGGCTCCATACCAGCCTCTTGAGTTCCTTTTTTGAGAGCCGCTTGGGTTTCTGTTCGTGAAATTTTGTTGTCGTTGCTCGAATCCTGGGTTCGCGCCTCGTCTTTTTTTCGAAGCTCTCGAAGATCGGGCAACGGGGTCTTCTGGGGAGGTGTTGCGCTGAGGGTTTCTTCGCTCAGGCCCTCGCGAAAAAACCAGGTCCACGCCCATGTTTCTGAAAGGGGGCCATCAATGTACTGGGCAACAAGTGTCGTTAGCCAGGGACGCTCTTCGATCAAAGTCTTTCTTGCGGCCTGAAGAACAGAAAGAAGGGCATCGCAATCTTCAAGAGCCCGATGGGCGCCCTCAGACGATATTCCCGCCCAAACGCGAAGCGACTCGAGCGAATGCGAAGCAAGCTCCGGAAGAAGCAAAGCGATGGGCTCGATGGAGTTCCACACCTCGAAAGAGGGGCGAGTCGAGAGGGGGAGGATTTGATGATCGAGAAAGCCCTGCTCCATCGAGGAATTGTGGGCGATGATGGGGCTATCGGCTAAAAAATCGAGGAACTCAGCAAGCACGGCGTGCAGCGGGAGGGCCTGTTGTTCCTTCAGTAAGGCTGGTGTGATGCCCGTAAGTCGTTGAATGACCCAGGGGATTTCACCATCTGGGCAAATTAAGCGCGAGAAGCGCTCTTCTTCTTCGAGTGTGCCGTCCGGCCTGAGAACCACGCGAATGGCTCCGATCTCGATGATCTCGGAGGACTTGGGGTCGAGGCCAGTGGTTTCGAAGTCGAGCAAGACGAAGCGTCGCATGTGGGGGTCGTAGCATAGTCAGAGGTGAAATGGCGGGCCTTGGATTCACAGGCGGGGCTGGGTGGGTCGGGGGTGACCTGCTTGCTGGGCTGACGCTTTGTGAAGTGGGTTCTGGAGTGCGCGCCGATTGCCGAAGAGATAAGACGTATGCGAGCATCAGGAACCGTATTGATTCTGATCCGTCGGGGCGAAGAAGGTGCCCTCGAGTTGGTCGGCTCGCTTTCAGATGAAGCTGAAATTCGATGCATTCTTGAGCTTGCTCAAGAGGGGCATTGCGATCCCTGGCAAGAGCTGGATCGACGCCGGCAGCGCCAGGCAAGGGAAGAAGAAGCGTTTGCTGAGTTTGCTGAAGCGCTGGTGAGCCGGGCCGAGTGTCCTCTGCGCCTGCAAGCTCAGGTGGCGCAATGGTTTCGGTCGCGTTGGGATCTCGAACGTTATCGCCACACTGAGGCGGAAGCGCGCAGTGTGATCACGGCATTTGCTTTTAAGCTGTATTGTGAAGACTCGTCCCGTCAGGAGTTCATGCTGATTGCGCCTCAAGCGGAGGTTCGGGTGAGAATTCTGGAGGTGGCCGACACCAAGGGCGCGCAGAGAAACGCTTCGTGAAAGACGGCCCACTGGACGCCCCCTTTGTAATATTCCGTTTTGGACTAGTTTATTTCCTAAATGAGAAAAATAAATCTTGTCTCCCGCTTTGACGCTCGGTTAGCTAGGCCGCACATCAACGGGGAGATGTTCCG
Organism: Pseudomonadota bacterium; assembly: GCA_039800365.1. GTDB lineage: Bacteria > Bdellovibrionota > UBA1018 > UBA1018 > UBA1018 > CAIOHW01. Next base: position 7,544 of record JBDLQW010000062.1, on the reverse strand, counting down.
ATGTCTTTAAAAAGCGCAGCGTTTCGGTTTTTTTCTTTGCTGGTTTTTTCAGTGGTGGTTTTGGGTGTGGTCGGCAGTCCTGCCCAAGCCAGACTCTCTGAAATTCCTCACTGCGAAGGAAAGAATGGACAGCCCCTGGCAGTGGATAACGCCCGAGTGGTGCAGTTGAAGACGACCACTCCCAATCAATTTTTAGAGCGCGCTCGAGTCGAAGGGCGTGTGATTCGTTTGCTTCAGAGTCGTCCTTCTCATGAGCATTTCGAGATTCAGATCGGATCTCGCCCACAGGATACGCTTGAAGTGGTCTTTAACCGCGACTTTGGTCGGCCTGCAGTAAAAGTGGGCGATGACGTCGAAGCCTGCGGAGACTACATTACTTCGAATGCTCCCACTCAACGTTATCAAGCCTCGCCTTCTGGAGCGATCATTCACTGGGTTCATGAGAATGAGCGCGGTGGTGCCCATCCCGACGGCTATGTCGTTGTTAACGATCGCTATATGTTCGGCTTTAAACGCCAGGCCATCGAAGTCGATGGCAGCGATGCCAATGATCGGGAAGCCGCGACTGACTCGCGACGATCTGATGAGCGTCGCTCTTCAGATCGCAGAGCCGGCGCTCGAGTTCGCCGCTGAGTTTGCCGGATGCTGGAGACTCGCGAGCCACTGACCCAAGCCAACGAAATTGCCGCTCTTGCAGCGGAGTTGGCAGGTCACGCGATGATTGCTCTCGATACCGAGTTTATCCGCGAGACGACTTTTTTTCCCACTGTTGAGCTGATTCAAGTGGCCACCCGCTCTCGCTCGTGGCTCATCGATGCTGCGGCTTTTCGAAAAAGAGGGAAGCAGGGTCGAGAAGAATTGCGCCCGTTTCTTGATGTTTTAGAGAACCCCAGCGTTCTTAAAATTCTTCATGCTGCGCAGGGCGATCAAGAGTGTTTCTTTACCGCCTTTGGGGTTCTGGCTTCACCGTCGTTTGATACGGCTGTGGGCGCCTCTCTCTGTGGTTATGGCGATTCAGTGGGCTTGGGAAATTTGCTCAAGTCAGTACTGAACGTGCAGCTGAAAAAAGGCCATGCGCGAACGAACTGGTCGGTACGTCCGTTGCCGGCGCAATTGCTCGAGTATGCGCATTCCGATGTCGAGCACTTGGTAGAGCTTACTGAGAGATTGTTTGCCGAGCTCGATCGGTCCGGTCGGCGGGAGTGGGCCTTACAGCTGACGGCCAAATGGGAGGACCGTGCTCTGTATGAGAACGATCCTGAAGAGTTAGCGGCAAAGCTCGCTCACGGCGGACGGCTCGATGCTCTGAGTTTTTCGGCGCTTCGCGAGTTGATGAAGTGGCGCGAGGCTCGAGTGCGATCACTGAATCTTCCACGACGGTGGGTTGCTGACGATGCGGTATTGCTCGATCTCGCAAGGGTGCGTCCCAAGGATCTTGAGCATTTGTCGGCGTTTCGAGGGCTCAATAAGGGCGAGCTCAAGAATAGTGGCGAGTCGATACTCGAGGCGCTCAGGCGTGCTGAGTCGGCAGGCAAGACCGCTCCGCCCCAGCGGGGTCCACGCCAGGAGCCCGCATCTCAGGGTGAGCTTCAGGTCCTGGACCTGCTCAAGTGCTTTGTCGGCATTCTCTCGGATCAGCACCGAATCGCAATCCGCCATTTAGCGAGCACGCATCAGCTTTTAGATCTGGTTCGTCAGGCACGAGTTGAGTCACCCGAAGTCTGGGTTGAGTCAGGGGTCTTGAGTCGCTTTGCTGCTGACTTGGTTGGTGCCGAGATTTTCGCTTTCCTACAAGGCAAGCGTGGGCTTTCGGTAGAAACTCCCGGATCTGGTCGCAACAAACTGGGCGTGAGGATCGTGATGTCGGAGCCGTTGAAAGAAGGGAATTGAGGTTTTATGTTCCTGAAGAGCCTTCAGCAGTTTTTGCCCATCTTGATTCTAGTGGTAGTCATTGGATTCGTCTTGGGACGTTTACCCCGAGTCGATCTGGGGCATTCCCCTCAGTTTCTCAAGCGCCGAAGGTTGAATTGGCTTCCTCTCGGATTGACCTACGCCTTTTTGTACATGGGCCGCTACAACTTGACCGTGGCCAAGAACGCCTTGGGAGATCTGATCACCAATGCTGATTTTGGAACCATCTTCGGGGTTGGAACGTGGGTTTACGGTTTAGCATTTGTGATCAATGGTCCTTTAGCTGATCGATGGGGCGGTCGTCGAACCATTCTAATTAGTGCCATCGGATCAGCTTTCGCAAACCTGGCCATGGGGCTTGCGGTGTATTTGCAGGTCCAGAACATCGTTCCGACGTTGGTGCTCTGCTATGCCGTGAACATGTATTTTCAGAGCTTTGGCGCCGTATCCATCGTGAAAGTCAACGCAGCGTGGTTTCATTTGCGCGAACGCGGCACTTTTGGGGGGATTTTCGGAATTTTGATTTCCCTCGGGATCTACTTCGCTTTTGATATCGGTGGGCTGATCGTCAAGAACGCGGCAACTCACTGGGTGTTTTTTGTGCCTGTGGTATTGCTGCTGGTTTTCGCGTTGATTGATTATCTTTTGGTTTTCGATGCGCCTGAAGATGCGGGCTTGAAGGAGTTCGATACGGGAGATGTCGCCACCGAGGCCTCGGCGGTTCGCTTAGGCGCATGGGATGTCGCTAAGCGAATGCTTCGTGACCCCGTGATCGTGACGATTGCGCTGATCGAGTTTTGCTCGGGGTTCTTAAGAAACGCTGTCATGCAGTGGTACCTGATTTTTTCGAAGCAGACCGGACAGATGACTCATTTTGTGGCGGCAAACTGGGGGCTCGCGAATTGTGTCGCAGGAATTTTGGGTGGGGTATTCGCGGGAACGATTTCGGATAAGATTTTTCACTCCCGCCGGGGCCCGGTGTCTTCGATCCTTTATGCCATGCTTTTGGTAGGGGGTTTGATCTCGGTTGCTGTTTTAACGTCGCCTGCCTTGGGTTGGGTCGTGAGCTTCATGATGCTGGCAGTGATCGGCGTTCATGGCATGCTTTCGGGCACAGCCTCGATGGACTTCGCAGGAAAGAAGAATGTCGGCGTGGCTGTAGGGTTGATCGACGGAATGGTGTATTTGGGCACGGGCCTTCAGGCGGTGGTTTACGGGTCGATTCTTCCGTCGGGAGAGCTGGCGAAAGACCCAGCTCAGTGGAGGAACTGGCCCTTAGCGATGCTTCCCTTCGCAGCGATCGGGCTTTACCTTGCGACCCGGCTTTGGAACGCTCGTCCTGTGCCCAAGAAATCGCAGATGCCTCATTTCGAGGCAACCGACTCTTCGGGCTCCAGCGAACCAGCGCGCAGCTAATTGAACGTCTCTCGTGCTACTGATCGGGTCTTGCTGATGGCTTCACGCAGGAGCGTGATTTGCAGGTCAGAGCCTGAAAAGGGAGACTTCGTATGATTCATGAGAAACAAAGAACATGGCTGCTAGCTTGCGGATTGCTGGCGTCGCTTGCTCTGGGGGCTTCTGCTCGAGCAGACGACGATACCGTCAGCGGAAGAATTGAGCGAACCGAGCGAGAAGCCGAAAAGGGGCCGCTACAACGTGAAATCGTGGGAATCAAGCCTCAGGCAGGCGTGATGGTTTTTAACGATGCCTTAGATCAGACCGATAGCCGTGCAGCGGCTGCATTGATTGTCGAAATGAATGCCATCAATACGTTCTTTGGTGATCGTGAAATTGCCAAGAAGTGGTACCTCGGCCCGTCGACTGGGGTGCTTTACTCGCATATGGGCGATCCTAATTCGAATTTCTTCGGAACGGAGTCGAGTGGTCGAATTGGCCAAGCGGGTTCAAACTTTTTGATCATTCCAGTGAATCTGAAGGTTGGTTATTTGTTTCCCGACTCGAACTTTCGGTTGAGCTTACGAAGCGGAGGAAATTTCACTTACCGTTCAGTGGGTGATTCGATGAATTTGGGACCTGCGACGGGTGGGCCTGAAGCGAAATGGCGGATTTATCCGAATATTGGTGCCGATATTGAGTTGGGTCAGCTCATGATTCGGCCTGACTTGACCCTCACTCCCGGGAACGAAGTGTTCACCGGAACGGTGGGGTTCAATATCTCCCTTGGCTGACGGCGTAGGCCTTAGCTGACGGAGGTGTCATCGCCCGCTCGGCGTCAGGTCTTCGGGCCCCAAGCCGGGCGGGATTGTTTTTGCTTGAGCTGGTTCAGGCGCTGGAATCGCGACATACAAGCGATCACCGGGTTCACGTTGAATCAGAACCAGCAAGGCATCGCCTTTTTTTACCGACTTCAGCCACTGAATGATCTGGTCATTGGCTTCTTCTGCCTGGGTGATCGGTCTTTCTTCGATGGATAGCAGAACATCGCCGGTTGAGATGCCCAGTTCAAAGGCTAGCGAGCCCGGAGATACTTGGCTAATCAAGACGCCGTTTTTTGGGCCGAGATCCATGGCTTTTCGCAAGTCATTGGGAATGTTTTGCAGAGCTAAGCCGAGATCGGTTGCCGTTTTGAATGGCCTGGGCGGAGTCTTGGCGATCGCTGCCAGCGCTTTCGCGGGATCGTTGGAATCGTGAGGGGCTTGCGGCTGCTCTCGAATGGTGAGTTGCACTCGAAGAGGTTTGCCAGCGCGTAGGCCATCGATCACGACTGTCTTTCCGCTGGGCGATTGCGAGGCCAGGGCTTTGAGCTGAAGAGAATCGTTCACGACTTGACGGTCAAAATGATGAATCACATCTCCGGGCAAGAGGCCTGCTAAGGATGCGGGACTTTCAGGGCGAACGTGACTAATCAGAGCGCCTTGAGAATCCGTTTTAAATTTGCTGGCAAGCAGAGGGCTCAGGTCTTGAGCGGTGACTCCGATCCAGCCTCGAATGACTCGGCCGTTTTTTAAAAGCTGGGTGGTCACCTCTTCGATGACTTTTGAGGGGATGGCAAAGCCAATGCCGATGAAGGCACCATTTTGGGAGTAAATCGCTGCATTGAGTCCGATCATCTCGCCATCGCTGTTCAGGAGCGGACCTCCTGAGTTCCCCGGGTTGATCGCGGCGTCAGTCTGCATCATGTCTTCGACGTCGGGGCCAGGCTCACCCAGGGGTGTCATTGCCGAGCCGCTACGTCCCCGGGCGCTGATAATTCCAGCAGTAACGCTGCTGTTAAAGCCAAACGGATTACCCACGGCGATTGCGGGATCACCCACTCGAACGACGTCAGAGTTGGCAAGCTTCAGCGAGGCAAGTGGCGTTGGAGGTGATTCTAGCTTCAGAAGAGCAATGTCGGTTCTGCTGTCTGTGGCAAGGATCTTGGCCTGATAGGGCGTGGGGTGGCCGTGAAGCGAGACGGTGAGCTTGGTCGCACCATGAATGACGTGATTGCTGGTAACGATCAGGCCATCATCGCGAATCACGACGCCAGAGCCGATGCCCAGAGAGCGTTGCTCGGCTGCGCCTGGGTTTCGAAGGCTCTGAATGCTCACCACTGCTGGGATGGCGCGCTTGGCGATCGCAGAAATGTCAACAGGGCGTGGTGCCGGGGAGGGCACCTCTTTTCCGGCGCAGAGGGCCCAGGGGGCGCCCAGGGTTTCGATGATCAGGGCAATAAGAGGAAGGACAAGGAAGGTCGGCATGCGGCTGATTCGCTTGCATGGCGTATTCCCTCGTGCGCGGCGTCTGGCGATCGTGTTAGGAAGCGGGGCATGACGTCTCTCAAGGTGATGGATGCGAAAGACTGGAGTGAAGCCGACTATCGCAAGCAAATTGCGCTGGCTTTCACAGAAGTGGCCGATCAATTCGAGGAGGTAGATCCCGATACGGCAGAGTGCGAGCAGGCTTTTGGCGTGTTGACGATTATTTTTTCAGATCGAACGAAAGTGATTTTAAGTGCTCAGCCCTCCGTTCGTCAGCTTTGGGTGGCGATGGCGGCGCAGGGTACTGCATGCCACTTTGTGTTCGATCACGAGTCGGCTCAATGGGTTGATGTGAAAGGCAAAGAGGGCGATCTTAAAGCTTTGTTGAGTCGTGTGATTTTCGAGAAATCTGGAGTGCGTTTATGGCCAAGTCGGTAGTGGTTTATACGATGAATTATTGCCCTTACTGCGAGCGCGCGAAGGCGCTTTTGCAGCGAAAAGGAATCGCGTTTCAGGAGGTTCGTCTTTCTGAAGACGATGATGCTGCTTGGGATGCTCTTGAGAAGCGATCCGGAATGAAGACCATGCCGCAGATTTTTGCCGATGATCACTTGATCGGAGGCTACACCGAGCTTGCTGCGCAGGATGCGCGCGATGGGCTTGAGAGCTTACGTTAGAACGGCCCTTCGCCTCGGATGTTTGGGCTTCGGGGGGCCAGCTGCTGTGCTCTCGATGCTCGAAGAAGAGTGGTGTCGTCGCAAACAATGGATGGCTCCAGAGCGATTCAGCCAGCTTCTGGCGATCGTCAAGTGCTTTCCGGGCCCCGTGGCCACCCAGATGGTGATTGCATTGGGGCGCATCGGTTGGGGGGCTAGAGGCGCGGCTTTAGGTGGGCTGCTTTTTGTACTTCCAGCGTTTTTGCTGGTCTTGGTTTTGGCAGTTCTCTACCAGCAGGCTTCGTGGGGAGGCTCGCACGCGGGCTGGTTTTGGTCCGGAATGCAACTGGGTGCGATTGCCGTGATTTTAATTTCGGTGGCCCAGCTCGGGCGCGCTTATCGTCGAGTGGGTCAGGCGTGGGTGATCGCCGGCCTGAGTGCTGCCGTCACGGCTCGATTTCCCCAGTACGAACCGTTTTTAATTTTGGGATTCGGTCTATTTTCGGAAGGGCTTCGCTGGTTTCTTTCACGCCGGTCGAGGCCTCCAGTTTTACTTTCAGTTTCCGTGGTACCAGCCATGCTGCTGGGGTCAGAATGGCTGGCGCGGCTGAGTGAGATTTTCTGGATTTGCTTTAAAGCGGGCACGTTTGTGTTTGGAACGGGCCTGGCGGTGATTCCGGTGCTTGAAGCCGATTTCGTCGGGCGCCTTGGGTGGTTAACTCACGTTCAGTTCATGGATGCTGTGGCTGTGGGGCAGGTGACTCCGGGGCCCGTGACGATTTCTGCCACTTTTTTGGGCTATCAGGTTGCGGGAATGAGCGGGGCCCTCGTCGCTACTGGTGGAATTTTTCTTACAGCATTTTGCAACGGCATTTGGACGATTCCTTGGCTTTGGTCGCGGGTGGGAGCGAAGGGGACGGGCTTCGCAAGCGCCTGGCTTGCGGGGGCGGTGCCTGCCGTGGTGGGTGGGGTTTTTGGTTCGGGCTTAAGATTGTTTTATTTGACTTGGGAAGGTGGCGCGATGCCCGCGCTGGACGTGGGGGTTGTGATGCTAGCCGCAACGGCGGCTTTGGTTTTTGCCCGCACTCCCGCTTGGGGAGTGATTTTAGGAGCCGGGGCGCTGGCTTCGGCTTTGGAGCAGCTGACGAAAATATTTTTCTAAAATCGACTTTCGCGGTTGAAAAGAAACGTATTGGGGTTTAAATGCAGGACTCCTTTGTCGATCGGTGAGTCCCCATCGTCTAGAGGCCTAGGACATCGCCCTTTCACGGCGGTA
>JBDLQW010000061.1:0-24613 GCA_039800365.1 Pseudomonadota bacterium | reverse complement strand
GGATCATCCGGAGTTGGTTTTAGCGCTGATTAAGAAAGGGACGGTGGATTCGACGATCGCCCAACACGTCCTGAGCCAGCCGCACTGGAAGGATCATCCCGAGCTAGTTTTAGCGCTGATTAAGAGAGGGACGGTGGATGGGTGGATCGCCACATACGCCCTGAGCCAGCCGCACTGGAAGGATCATTCGGAGCTTCGTGCCCTGATGAACGGAGAGGAACCAACAGTAGCCAGGCTTCGATCGGCCCTAAGGCAAGGAAAGACCCCGGACTGTCTACGCGCGTTCGGTTTTTTGGGTCGGTAGGGGTGAGGAGCTGAAAGCGTGTTGGTTTCGTCAGGAACATCTCGGATGAGTTTTTTGAGGTTGTGGTGTCAGCGTTCTGACTCTGGCGGTGTTCGAAGAAAGTGAAAATCTCCTCTCGTGCCACATCCGAGTTTCTCAGGCCCTTTAGTTTTCGCTCCTCGATTCCGAACTGCGAATGAATGGGTTTGGCATATCGCGATTATCGTCGACTCGTAGGGCTGCTGCTAACGGTAATGACCGTTAGTAACTTCAGTCTTACCGAGGCTGGTGCTGCTGAGACTGTGGCGTGGAAGTTCTGGACCAAAGAGCAGCCCAAGGGGTTTCGAGTGGGACCCGATGGCACTCAGTACTATGTTGATCCTCATACGCCCGAAGCGCAGGTGAAGAGTTCTGGAACCTCTCAACCTGCTGAGAGCGCTTCCGCTGCAGCAGAAAAGCCTGAAGCGCAGTCTGAGGAGGCGGCCCTGCCTTCTTGTGATGCTCCTGATGCAGCCCCTCAGGGGCCTTCACCTGCTCCTCCGGGGTTGGGTGAGCTGGCCAATTTGGGTGTTAAAATCTCGAAAAGTTGCGAGCGCGACTCTCAAGACTGCCGAACGACTCATGGGCATCCCTCTTGCGGCAAGAGGTTTTCTTGCGCCAAAGACCCACTTCCGCAAGAAAAGCGTGAGCTTTTTTACAAATGGATCTTAGACGCAGTGAACGAGCAAAATGAAAGGGCTCGTGCCGAAGGGAAGCTCGAGATCCACCCTGCGACCGTGATGAGCCTGCTTACGGCCGAGTCGTTTGGTGACCCGATCTTACAGACTCGCGACGGGGGTAAAGGCCTCTTACAATTTTCAAATTCTGAGGTTTCTAAAATCGCAGGCATGGACTACCGCGCTTCGAGGCCGCGTTCCGAAAAAATCGCTTTTAGTGAAGCGTTCAATCGGCCTCTGCGCATTCAGAAAGATAAGAACGGTGTCGAAACCCCGATTTACTCGGTGTGGAGCCCGAAAGGCAGCATCATCGGGATCGTCAGAAAACTCAGCCTCGATCTGAATCGCGAGCATTGGGTGCATCCGCGAGATGCCAAGGGGGCATCGATCGATAACGCCCCACCCATCGATGCGGGGCTACTCTTTCGTGGGTCTTTGGTTCACTCGAGCCGATACCTTGCGGGATACTACAATCGGCAGAGTCGAGTTTTTAACTCGGTCGAAGAGTTTTACCGTCAAACAGGCACGTTACCTCGAGACTATGGCCAAGCCTGGAGTGCCGAACGAGAGTTTCGCTCAACCCCTGCACTTCTGAATCAAGAGTGCATCAACCGATGCTACGTTGAGAAAATCGCAGGGCTTTGCGGCAATCAGAGTCAGGGTTATTTAAAAATCTATTCTGAGGACTTCGCGAGAGAGGGCGATCGCTGGGTTCGAAGCGCTGCCAAAGAGGCATCGACTTCTCACGAGCAGGGGGCGCAGTAGGGCTATGGACCAAACGCGGCTGATCCATTGGCTGGGCTGGTTGGTGGGCTTTTTAATGGTGGTGGCCACAGCACGAGCCGACTCGAGCTTCGAGCATTATGGTGCAAGGCGATTTGCGAAGGTCTTACCTCAGGTCAGACTCGAACTTTCACGTACACCAGAAGACTCTCATGCGTATTGGTCACGTGTTCGATTAGCCACCCAAGCGTTTGCCAGCGATGCGCGAATTCCATGGTCTGAGCTGAGCCTGGTTTACGCAGCAGCACGTCTATCGGCCAAGAAGTTTGGCTACCTCGAGCGTTTAACAGCGGAAGAGGCCGCCGTTCGTCACTGGTGCGCTTCTCCGAGCTCGATTTCAGCTGATGCCGCTCGACTTGCGATCGATCAGGCGCTTCGACTTCCCGCTCGAAGTACCGAGGAGGTTCGTCAGCGAAGTGCTGAGCTCTTTGCCTTGAATCTGCTCGCGAGGCGAAAAGTCGTGAGCGGCAGCACGACCAATAACCCCTGGATTGAGCTGGTCAGCCTGACAAAGACCGACTCGTGATCGAGCCGCGTTTGGCTGCCGGTGTCATCAGGTGGGGCGCCAGTTCAGTTGCGGGCGCCAGGCCTCTGCGCTAGCCTTCCCCTTCATGAGAACCCTTCAGCTTGAGCACTCCGCCCGGTATCCGGGCGTTTTGAATATCACTTTGAATCGACCCGAGATTCGTAATGCCTTTAACGAGGCTATGATCGAAGAACTCTCTGAAGTCTTCACGACCCAGGTTTACCAACCCGAGGTGAAGCTCGTCACACTTCAGGGCGCCGGCCCGGTTTTTTCTGCTGGAGGCGATCTCAACTGGATGAAGCGTTCGGTTGAGCTGAATTACGATCAAAATTTGGTCGAAACCAGGACGCTTTCAAAGATGTTTGCTGCCATGAATGAATGCCCCAAGCCCCTGTTGGGATTCATTCACGGTGCGGCCATTGGCGGAGGCGTAGGCCTCACCAGCGTTTGTGATCTGGTGGTCGCGACCAAGGACACTCAGTTCAGTTTGAGCGAGGTGCGCCTGGGTATCGTTCCGGCCTGCATTGGGCCTTTTGTGACGGCTAAGATTGGTGCCACGCATTCTCGAGCGCTTTTCGTGAGCGCCGAGCGATTCTCGGCTCGTCGTGCTTACGAAATCGGATTGATTCATGAAGTGGTTGATGATGCGTCGGGGCTCGAGTCGGCTCGGGAGAGAATCCTCGTCAATATGCTTCAATGTGGTCCACAAGCGATGGCCGTGGCGAAGAAGTTGGTTCTCGACCTCACTTGGCCCGATCGACGCGAGCAAACCGGCGATTGCATCGAGTATGTGTCGAAAACTTTAGCAGAGCTTCGAGTTTCTCCGGAAGGCCAGGAAGGGCTGAAAGCATTTCTCGAGAAGCGAAAGCCAGGATGGATTTCGTCATGAGTGGCGCTACATCGAAGAAGGTGATCAAGGTTCTGGTTGCCAATCGTTCAGAGATCGCTTGCCGAGTTTTTCAGGCATGTCGCGAGTTAGGCTTTCAAAGCGTAGCCATTGTGGCGCCAGGAGATGAGCAGGCCCGTCATTTGACTTATGCTGACGAAGTTTGGCCCGTGACTCGCTACCTCGATATCGAATCCGTGATTGAGGCTGCTCAGAAGAGCGGCGCCTCGATGATTCATCCTGGTTATGGATTTTTGAGCGAGCGTCCCGAATTTGCTGAAGCCTGCGAGCGCGCCGGAATTGCGTTTGTTGGCCCCAAGGCAGAGACGATGCGTGCGCTGGGCGAAAAGATTGCGGCAAAGGAGCTTGCAGAGAAAGCCTCGGTTCCCACTTTGCCTTGGGCCAAGGTTTCAGCGGGCGAGGATCTCGCAGCTGCCGCTTCGCGGGTGGGGTTTCCGTTGCTTCTGAAGGCTTCGGCGGGAGGGGGCGGCAAAGGCATGCGCCGAGTGAACTCGCCCGGCGAGCTTCAGGAAGCTGCCGAGAGCGCGTCTGCTGAGGCTCGATCTGCCTTCGGTGATGGAACGCTATTTCTCGAACGTTGGATCGAAAATCCTCGGCATATTGAAGTTCAAGTTTTTGGGGACGGCAAAGGTGGAGGCGTGCATTTGTATGAGCGCGAGTGCTCGCTTCAACGACGTCACCAGAAAGTATGGGAAGAAGCTCCTGCACCCCACTTGTCGGCTACCACCCGTCAGGGCCTTTTCGAGGCCTCGCTACGCCTTGTGGCCGAAGTGCGTTACCGGAGCGCAGGCACTTTAGAGTTCCTGCTGGATGACGCCGGAGGATTTTATTTTCTTGAAATGAATACTCGGCTTCAAGTCGAGCATCCGGTGACCGAGCAAATTACCGGAATCGACCTCGTGCATCTGCAGCTGCTTTTAGCTCTGCAGCCCGATTCATTTCGATTGCCCGAAGTGAGTTCGCCTCGCGGTCATGCCATTGAGGTGCGACTTTATGCCGAGGATCCCGCGCAGGGATTCGCGCCAACGCCAGGCAGGGTCGAAGCGCTACGCTGGCCTACTGGCACTGGCATTCGAGTGGAATCGGGAATTGAGCCGGGCCAGGAAATCGGTACTCAGTTTGATTCGCTTTTAGCAAAGCTGATCGTTCACGCGCCTAGCCGCGAGATCGCCGTGCAACGCATGCGATTCGCACTGGAAGAGACTGTGGTCGGAGGGATGGGAACCAATCAGCGCTATTTGATGGCCATCGCCCAAGATTCTGAAGTGGCAGCCGGACGAATGCACACTGGATATTTGGCTCAGAAATGGGCAGATTTTGCGCCAAAAATTTCTGAGAATGATCTTCAGACGGTTTTATTCCTGAAGTCGGTGCCTTGGTCCAGTGCAGGAAGGCGCGAGGACCGAGAGTCTCGAGGGGGTTTGCCCTCGCCTTGGGAGGTGTCATGAAGTTTCAGTGGAAGGTTTCAGGCAAGCGCTTCGTCACCGATTCGCGTTTGGCCTCTTCGCAGGGGCAGTGGCGCGTAGAAAGCCGGCCCGGGGGCTGGCTGATTGCCGAAAGAATCACCGAGTCTGGCGAGCGAGAGCGCATTCGTGGGCACGTGAGTGAGTCTCAGGGCAAACTCTCCGTTCAATGGCTGACGCCGTCGGGGTCTCAGGGCCCTTATTTTGGCGACTGGTCTCGAGTCGAGGCAGGTCGAGCTGGTGCGAGCGCATGGGTCAGTCCTTCGGACTTTACGGCTCAGTTTCCAGGAAAGGTGCGGCGTCTTCTGGTTGCCGAGGGCGACCGCGTCGAAGAGAATCAAAAGCTTCTTTTGGTTGAGGCCATGAAGATGGAATTTGCGATCTCGGCACCCGTAGCGGGAATCGTGAAACGTCTTCGCGTGAGCGAGGGGCAGCAGCTTTCTCCTGGAGATCTGATGCTCGATTTTGAGGTTTTTAAGAATGCCTAAGCCCGGATTCAGCTTTGCTCGCTCGACGCGATTTCCAAAACGCGTCACCATTTATGAGGTGGGCCCTCGAGACGGCCTTCAGAACGAAAAACAGGAACTGCCGCTTGCGGCGAAAGTCGCTTTGATCGCAGGACTGCGTCGGGCCGGATTGACTCAGATTGAGGCGGGCTCGTTCGTGCGTCCCGACCGAGTGCCGCAGATGCGTGATACCGACCGGATCTTTGGTGAGATTCAGGCCAGCGTGCGACAGTTTGCGGGGGCGACTTATTGGGCCGTGGTGCCCAATCGAAAGGGTCTCGAGCGCGCGTTGGCTTCGGGGGCTCAGGCGATTGGTTTAATCACTGCAGTGACTGAGAGCTTTAATTCTAAAAATATCGGCATGTCGGTTGACGAGTCGCTGACCGAAATTCGCGAAATTCTCAAACAAGCGCGCCGGATGAAGCTCAAGACGAGGGGCTATCTTTCAACGGTTTTCGGATGCCCGTTCGAAGGCCCGACACCTCCCCGGCGTGCCGTGGATGCAGCCAATCGACTTTGGGATCTCGGGATCGACCAGATTTCATTGGGAGACACCATCGGAGTGGCAACTCCAAAAGATGTTGACCGAGTTCTGCCTCGAATCTTGGATCATGCTCCGATAAAAAAAGTGGCGGTTCATTTTCACGACACTCGAGGAACGGCGCTGGCCAACACCTTTCGTGCCCTGGAGTACGGCATCTCAAATGTCGATGCGTCGAGTGGTGGCTTGGGAGGATGTCCGTTTGCTCCAGGCGCTGCCGGAAATTTGGCCACTGAAGATTTAGTGTACTTGCTTCACGGTATGGGCATTCACACCGGAGTTGATCTGCCGCGGCTTTGTGATGCCAGCTTAGAGTTGAGCCGGGTGATGGGCCGCCCTCTTTCAAGCCGTTATCTCGCGACTTATTTGGCCACTTCTAGCCCCAGTCGGCCGGTGGGTGCTTCTGTGCAGGGTTCTTGCAAATGAGCGCTCTTCATGGATCGTCTTTTTTTACAGAAGCTCAGGCAGGATCTCGAAGATAAGCGTCAACGCTTGGGGCAAGGGCTCAGTCGACTCGACTTGAGCCAGGGTGAGTGGGATCGGGTCGACTCGCAGGCCGAGATGGTGGATATCGCACAAAGCCTCGAGCAGTTGGGAAGGGACTCGTCGATCCTCGAGCAAGAACTGAGAGAGCTGCAAGCCATTGAACAAGCGATAGCTCGAATGACCTCGCTTCGATTTGGGTTCTGTGAGGACTGTGACGAGGAAATTCCAGAAAAAAGGCTTTTAGCGATTCCGGAGGCGCGTCTTTGTACTCGGTGTCAAGCGGTACGTGAACGTGAGGCTTCGCGAGTGCGGTCTGCCTAACGCCAGGTCTCCTCTTGAAAAGCTCGAACAAATCGCAAAGTTTAAGGAATTGTTAGAACATCATGAAATTTGAAGCGAGGCCGGCCTCGTCTGCTTGAAGCGCTTTTACTCACGAATCCGCTGCTGTAGGACACCCCGTTTGAAAGGGGCCAGAGCGGACTGAGGTTATGAAGCACTGTGAGCGCTCGTTATTCTCAAAATTAGTTTTCGGGCTGCTCGGGCTGCTCATCGTTAGCGGGGGAACCTTCGCTTTTTGCTGGATCAGTGGCTCGCGAGAGGCCCTCTTTAAAATTGAAAACAAGGTTCTTAGTTTTAGCTCTCACCCAGAAGGCCTGAGCGTCGATGGCGTGTTGCAGTTAGTGACGCAGAGCTATCGCGAAATAAACCTGCTGGCGGCTAAGGGAATCATCCTCTGGATTCTTTTTTCGGTAGTCTCCGTTTTCATCGGTTGGAGGATCTACCGTTCTATTGTGCGGCCCATCCGATACCTCGCCGATTACTTCGATCACACCGTCTTCGATGAAAAAACTGCGCCTCTTTTCTTAACGGTACAAGATCGAGAGCGCTCTGGAGTTGATGATGCGGCCTGCGAAGTGAGGCGGCTTTTTCAAGGAGCCGAGGATTTGATTCGGCGATTAGCTGAATTTCAGTCTTTTAATATCGACCGATATTTGCAGCAGCAAGCTCGAGCAGATGCACTGGGTGCCGCTCTTCGAGACGGGGTTTTTTTCCTAAACGGAACGCAGGTGGTTTGGGCCAATGAGATCGGACGCGATTTATTAAGTGCCGATCGAAGTGGGCAGGGCCAGGGCTTAGAACCTCAATCGCCGTCAAACGAAGCTCCATTGGTGCTTCCGTTTGATCTTAGCGAGCAAAATAATCCAGATAGTTTGGCAGGAGCCATTCTTGCTCTTCGCGAGAACGCTTTGACTCAGGAGTGGAAGCGTCGGTTTTTGCTTTATCGATTTCGCAGTCCCGTGACTGAGTCTGGAAAAGTAGTCAATTTTGACTCGGTGGTGATCGCCCAGGATGTGACGTGGATGAAAGAAGTCGAGGAGGCCAAGAGTCACTTTGTGGGCCTTCTTTCTCACGAAGTGCGAACACCGGTAACCAGCCTTCTGATGGCCAGTCGCCTATTGCAGCGGTCTTTAGGTGAGGGCTTCGATCCAAAGCAGAAAAAACTGGTCGATGGCATGGTTCGCGATGTTGAGCGACTTCGAGATTTGGTTGAGGATTTTTTTCAGGCCAGTCGAATCGATCTGAGTTCAGATGGTTTGACTTTGCGCCAGACTGATCTCAGGCGGGTCTTGAAGCATGCCGTACTTGCGGTTCGAGATGAAGCAGACTCTCGTCGAATGGCAGTGGACCTGGCTTTTGATCGCGAGCTTCAAGATTGCACGATTGAGGCTGATGGTTCGAAGCTTTCTTGGGCAATGATGCAGCTTTTAGGTGAGTCGGTTTGGTACGGCGCTAGAGAATCGTCTCTTCGTATTTCGATGGGCTCGGCGCAGCTCTCTGACGGAGCACAAGGATTTCGGATTGTTGTGCGCAACCAGGGGCAGCCTCTGACGGAGGAACTACGCGTACAATTATTCGATCGGAAATTCGCGAAGTATGATTTGCGAGTCGCTCGATCTAATCCCACGGGCATGAGTCTTGCGATCGCGCGCGAGATCGTCGTGGCACATGGAGGAAGCCTCGTGCTCAACCCGGGGTACCAAGAGGGAATGGAGTTTATCCTGATGATGCCGCAGCAGGGCGGATCGGAGCGGGGACTCTGAAAATCGAGTGATCATGATGAAGGGGGGAAGCGATGGCAAAACTTCTGGTAGTGGATGATGAGAGTGGGATCTGTAGCACCATGGAGGCGGCATTGGTTGCCGCAGGACATGAAGTCGTGATTGCAGATAGCGGAGAGATGGCCCTTTCGCTGATGCGTCGGGCGACTCCCGAGATCTTGATCACCGATTTACGCATGGATGGGATGAGCGGGCTCGATCTTCTTGGAAAGACTCGCGAGTATTTTCCAACGGTCACTCCGGTGATTATGACTGCTTATGGCACCATTGATACTGCAGTGAGCGCGATGAAGAGTGGGGCTTACGATTATCTTTTGAAACCCTTTACTCCCGAGCAGTTGGAGCACTTGGTTGGAAAAATCGAAGATTTTAGGCGTCTGAAAGACGAAAACGCCCGTCTTCGCGACGCTGTAGAGACATTGGCAGAGCCTTCAGCCATATCGACGAAAAATCTGAAGATGCAGAAGATTTTAGATATGGCCAAGAAAGTTGCAGCCACTGACTCAACGATATTGATCACCGGAGAAAGCGGTACTGGAAAGACGCTCCTGGCAAAGACGACTCACGACGCTAGCCAGCGGGCTAAAGGGCCGTTTGCAGTCGTGAACTGTGCAACGTTGTCGGAAAATCTTCTCGAGTCTGAGCTGTTCGGACATGTTCGAGGATCTTTTACCGGTGCCGTTAAAGACAAAGCAGGAAGACTTCAGCTTGCCGACGGAGGAACCGTTTTTCTGGATGAGATTGGTGAGATCTCTCCCTCTCTTCAGACCAAACTGCTTCGATTTCTTCAAGAGCGTGAGTTCGAGCGTGTGGGGGACACGAAGACGATTCGAGTCGATGTGCGAATCATCGCTGCAACCAATAAGGATCTCGAACGAGAGGTTCGAGAAGGGCATTTTAGAGAAGATCTGTACTTTCGTTTAAATGTGATTGATCTGCATATGCCCTCGCTGCGTCATCGGCCCGAGGATATTCCTGCGCTAGCTGATGGCTTGCTTCAAAAAGCATTTGTCGCTGCTAATCGGCCTCCACGTCCCATGAGTCAAGAGGTGCATCAGGCCATTCAGTCCTACCCTTGGCCCGGAAATATTCGCGAGCTCAAGAACGCTCTCGAGCGTGCGGCGATTCTCTGTTCGAGCGATCAAGTCACTCTCGATGATTTGCCCGACCGAGTGGTCGAGCGAGCAGCCGCGGCCACAGCGACTGCCGTTGCGCCAACGGTCGTGCAAGCCTTGGGGCATCCCTCGTGCGAAACGCAAGACCTGAGTGCGGCTACAGCCTCGCCAGGGGCTGTAGTCTCGGGCCTCTCGCCGAGCGAAGTCAGCCTCGAAGACCTTGAAAAGCAGCACATTCAAATGGTGTTGGCTTCTTCAGAAACTCTCGAGGAAGCAGCTACGATTTTAGGGATCAATCTCAGCACTTTGTGGCGAAAGCGCCGAAGGTACGGGCTCGAGTAGCGTGATGGCATTCGTGTTGCAAACCCCGCGGAACGATCGGCTGATGCCGAAACCAACCAAGGGGGTATGCAGTGAAACGAATGAAACGAATCGGAAGTGAAAAGCAAATCAGCGATAAGTACTACTCGCTTTCAGTCTTGGGCGCTCTGGCACTCAGTTCGCTCTGGGCGATGGCAGGTGAGGGCGTTCCAGCGCCGAGCGCTGGGGGCGCAGCAGGTTCACCTGCTCCCGGAAGCGAACAGGCTTCGAAACCCTCAGCGATGATCGTGAGTCTCGAGAAGTTTCGTGAGCAATGCCAAGATCCCTCGAAGAGCGAGGTACAGCGTGCGCCACGCGAGATTCGCCTGGTCTGTCGTAATCGAGAAGTCACTTGGCATGCGGCGGTTCCGGGAGAAGTGCCCTTGAAGTCTCAGAGGACGGTATCGACGGCGATCGTCTCGGATAAATTTCGCGTCGCAGAAGTCACAAAAAATCTCGAAGTGGCGCCAACTCCGGGAACTTGCCAACGCTACCAGGAAGTCATCGAAGATTACGCCATGGAGATTCCTGTGAGTTGTGAGGAAGTCCTTCATGAAAAAGTGGGCGTTGAAGACCTTTGCGCGTCTCGCCTCGACGAGTCGAAGGATAAGAACGAGAGCGCGATTCAGGTTCAATCGACGGGTCGGTATATCGACACTTGCTCGAACCTTGCGATTCAGCAGAAGTCTGCACAGCCATGAAGTGCTTGAGGAGGAGATCCTGGCGACTCGGAGGGATCGCGCTTCTAGCGGGGTCTCTTGTCGGAGGCTGCGGCTCTCCTCCTCGGCCATCTCGGTCGGGGACGGGAGAAAACCTCACTCACTCGGGAGTTTTCTCCAACCGTTACGGACCAGCGCTTGTGAAGGAGGGCAGGTATTCGGCTCATTCAGAGCTTCGTCCTTGGTCGGGCTACTGGTACCCCCTTTCAAGAATTGACGCCCGAAGCGCCCTTCAAAAATATGATCAAGTCACAGGGAGACAGGCCCTGGCTTGGGAGGAATCGAGACTGACGCAAGCCCTCGATCGCTTTAATCCTTGGGAGGGGCGCTGTGATGCTTGGGCATTCGCATCGATTCTTCGCCCCGAGCCGCGGGTGCCCCAAGTAGTTCAAAGCAATGCGACTGAAGTCGTATTTTCGGTGGCCGAGCAGAAAGCCCTCTGGATTTTCGCACATGAGCGAATTGATGCCCGGGATCGCTGGGTGGTGGGCGAGCGTAACGATGGCGACGGCAGTTCATCTTTCGATGATCTGGCGCCCTCTGAGTTTCATCGCATCTTGCAAGTGCTCCTCGAACAAGAACATCGGCCCTTCGTGATGGACCGTGACCCTCGTCCGCCAGTTTGGAACACGCCCGTTTATGGAGCCAACTGGGAAGTTAAGCCCCGACCCGGGAGCGAAGGGATTTTTGATGTCAGCGTTTGGGTTCAGGCTGTTTTTCCCTACGATGAGGATATTGAGTCGACCGAGCGAATCGCGCCGGTCTTACATTACCAGTACGAGCTCTTCACCGTCTCGACTTCGGAGGGTGCGCTGGTTCTCGATGGAAAGTGGACGGGTGCTAGCCGGAGGGATCACCCTGATTTCGTGACAGTACTCAGCGATTCGGCACTTGGCCCTCGAGGCAGCACCAATCCCGAAATTGATCTTCAGTGGCTAGAGACACACCTTTGAGACTTGTTTGTGTGTAGTGCTCGTGGTCAGCATGGAGAGAGATGAAAACGGTTGCTTTTGTGTTGCGGTACGCGCTGGTGCTGGCCTGGCTTTTGGTCATGTCGCTCGTGGGTGTTTTGCTGATTCCAGTTCTTTTTCGAAATCCCAGCTTCAATCATTATTTGGCGTCATTTGGTGCCTGGGGTTTGCGATGGATTACGGGTGTTCGAATCAATCTTGAAGGATCGCGGAGCTTAGAATCGTTTCAGCCCTGTGTTTACGTTGCGAATCATCAAGATAATTTCGACATCTATGTGTTTGGCTCGCTCTTTCCTAGAAAGACAATCGTGATCGGAAAGCGTGAGATCGCTTGGATTCCTGTTTTTAATTTATTCTATTACGCTGCCGGTAATATTTTCCTTCATCGACGCAAGCGCATCAAGGCGATTGCGGGAATCACTGAAGCGGGCTCGAAGGTTCGAGAGCGCGGGTTAAGTGTGTTGATTTTTCCCGAAGGAACGCGAAACCGCACTGGCCACGGGCTTCTTCCGTTTAAGAAGGGGGCTTTTCATTTGGCAGTTGAGGCGGGAATTCCGATTGTTCCTTTGGTGGCCTCACCTTTAAGTGCCGTTTTAGATTATCGTGAGCGGCGATTGTCTCCAGGGGTGATTCGAGTTCGCGTGCTCGATCCGATCGAAACGCGCGGCCTGAAACGTCAGGACCTGGATGGGTTGATCGACAGTTGTCGCACCAGAATGCTGGAAGCTTATGAGGCGCTTTCGAAGGGCTGAGAGTCATTGGCCGTGGCAGGCTGAAGGTGATCGGGCGTTTCTGATGATGAGCGCTCTCGAAGCGGGCACCCCTCGATCGAGGCCCGATGAGCAGCCTCGGTCAGGACCACCAGTAATTCTTCGGCGCTGGCTTGGTCTGAGAAGCGCGTGCAGTACTTCGATCCTTGAGGCGATAGCACCTCTTGAGTGCGTTGATCTTGAAGTTCGACACGAACTGCTTGGTTGAGGTCTGCGGCTCCTGCAGGTCGCGGGTAGCATTGTAACTCTGGGGCCTCGGGGCTTGCCATGAGTCGATTGAGCGCTTGGGCCAAGCGATTCCAAAGGGGAAGCTCAAACGCACCATACTCTCTTCGGTAACAGGCATTGGGCAGGGTCTTGAAGTGGCCGTTACTTTCGAGCTGAGTTTTCGAGCCTCGAACCACGAACTCAAGACGTTTCCAGACGGTAGCTTGAACCATTTCGCTAGAGGCAGCGCTGGCTTCGACCTTTTCTCGAGATTCGAGTGCACAGGCATTAAGAAACAAGGTCGAAACCGCCAAGATGGCTGGCGCAAAAATTCTATGGCGAGAGCAGGGTGATGAGATCAGGACGAAAAGAGAATGGCGCACGGGGCTGCTCCTTGAAGTCAGGTTCTTCTGAATTCGAAGGAGCAACCCCGGTGCCACCGATGAGGGCCAAAGCTTAGCGCAATCGTTTGCCTGGAACACATGCTCGGGCTTCGCATCGGGCACGATGTCGGTGATTTTGGAATCCCTCGTCGGCCTCTGCGGTGCATACTTGCTCGCGTTGAGTGGCTTCGCAGACCTTTTTTGCCGTCTCGCGAGCCGTCAAGAGCGCCTTACGTTGGGAGTTCAGTGATTCGGCGTTTGCCGCCGAGAGAATCGGCAATATCGAGCAGGATTTCAGCGGAACGTATTGAAGTTGTCCTGCGGGAATCGGAATCAACTGAGGATCGACGTGTGCGCAGTCAGAGTCGACTTCACAGGTGCTGACTCCCGAGTAGGCTTCACGAAGCGTGTCGCTGGCGGCAAGGCACTCGTCAGGAAAGCGTTTCGGGTAGTGCTTCTTCGCGAGAGCAATCAGTGCGTTGGCGAAGGGCTCAAGAGCTGCTGTGTCGATCGGGCCGCAGATTTGGCCCCCGTCGATTCGAACAAGCCCCGTCTCGCGATCATTTTCCAAAATCGTGATTCTGGCCTCGAGGTGTGCGAGGGCCGAAGCTTCGGCAATCGCCACACAGCGGTCCTGCGCCGTCAGTGAGGAACGGGTTTTCGTCCAGAGTGCCGCAAGGTCCTGGCGTTCTTGATCGGCTAGAGACTGGCGATGAACCTGGCCATTGGGTGCGGGTCCGATGACCAGAGGTCCCTGCAGCGGCACGCTCACGCCGTGCTCGGCAAAAGCTGCTGAAGCATTCGCAGTAGGGCCTGCTCCCTCAGAGGCCGAGCTTGCAGTTGATCCTTTCACCAGAAAGCGCACTTCTTGGGGAATCGCGGGTTGAGCCGAAACGCCGAGGTGCAGCGGCGGGCGCTCAGAGCAGGCGCCAAGGCCAAGCAAAAGTAACCCTGAAGTGAGGGTGAGCCGAGGATGACAGGTCCAGATGGATGTTCTGAAATGCATGAGTTCTCCTTTAAGTTGATGCGCTCGCGGGTAAAATTGCCCGCGAAGCAGCGCCTTCAGCAAAGTCTATGCTCAGGCAGAAAGGGGCTCAGGCGCACGTGTAGGCCCAGCAGTCGAGTAGGGCTGAGGGGCGGCGATTGCTAAATAGAATGGGGTGTGGCGAGGCTGGATTGCATCTCGCAAGACTTGCTGGTGCGGGCATGCCTTGAAACCAGGCGTGGCCTATGACATGGATGCGGATATATGTCGATTTGGACGATCTTAAGCTGGCTTGGCGTGGCAGTGCTCACTGCAGTGAATGTCTTTATTTTCTTGAAGCTGAAACAGGCGGCCGAGCAAATGATGCAGGTGGCTTTTCCAGGAGCCAAGAATATGCAGGAAGCGATGGCTCGACTACAGAGCCAACTCGGCGGCATGGGTGGCGGTCGTCCAGGAGCGGGCTTTGGTGCTGGCTTGGGTGGAAACTTGGGCGGAAATAAAGACGCTCAGCTTCGACAAGCCATGGAAATGCTCCAAAACATGAATCGCAAACGCTGATTCGGCCTCGGCCCATCAGGGGGCTGGGGGGGGGCTCGCCGGCCGAGCGCGCAAAAACTTTTAATTTAGGTCTGGCTCGCGGGCTCTCGAGCAGGCTTGCTGGCGTTTTTGCTTTGCGAGCGCTCTCGGTAGTGCTTTCGGTAGCGGCCCAAGAGTTCAGAAAACGCTGCTCGCAGATGAGCGGCAGCTTCGGGGCAGTCCTGCCGAGCTTCAAGCACTTCTGCAATGGCCTCTAAAGTCGACAAGCACTCTTTTCGCGGTTCGCGCCGGAGTTCACGATAAAGAGATGCCGTTTTCGGCGAAAGCATCAGGCGTTGAAGCTTCAAGAGCCACGCGTTTCTCCACCACAGAGTCTTTGCTTGGCTCCAGGTTCCATCTAAAAGAATCACGCCCTCGAGTTGTGCCAGCTTGGTCGCGTTCACTTCTGCAGGAAGGGGCGCGCCTTTCTTATCAACCGCAAATAGAGTTTCGCCTCGAGGGGCTGCGCCCTTCGGCCCACTGCCCAAGTAAACCACGCCCCAGCGGGATGGCATGGCGGGTTCGGTCCACGCTTTGGCCAAGTTCGGCCAGCTTAGTCCTACTTGAAGGCGCCCTTGCTCGAGGCATTCCGTAGCAAGCCAAGCTGAGCCGATTTCATGGTCGGGCTCTTGGGGGTGCTGAAGCACCAGTACTTTCAGTGAGGTGCGAAAGGACTGGACCGACGAGCACACACAAAGGTCTTCGGGTTTCTGACAACGGGGGCAAGAGAGTTTCAATCGATCGTCCTTTTCGTAGCGCCGTCGAGAGTCGGCGGCGTGATCCAAGTTTCCGAATGAGGGCCTACAATCCAATGTCCTAAGAGTTCAATCCCAAACTGCGCAGCAAGCACGGCAAGTCGATGGGTGAGTTGATGATCCATCCACGAGGGTTCGGTTCGGCCAGAGGGGTGATTATGAATCAAGATAAAACTTTTGGGGCGTAGAACCAGCAAGCGGGCGAAGAACTCAGGCGTATCGAAGTTCACATGGGTTCTTACCCCTCGCTCGACCCATTCGAGGTCGCTCCAGTGGCCTTGGCGAAATTGAGCCCAAAACCCGATCCACTCGCGGGCTTCGTGGCGAGCCTCTACCGGCAGCGTTCGCAAGAGCATGAAGCGGTCGCTTTGAGCTTCCGGGGGCGACTCTCGATCCTGCTGGTAGGCGCGTTCTCGAAAGAGCGCATAGTCGCGAGCGATTCGAAGAACCGAGGTCAGGCGACGTCGATGGCGTTCGGGTAGACCCTGGCAGCGCCGCTCAAAGAGTTCGGGATTCAAGTCATAGCTAGAAAACAGCGCATGCACTTGCGACTGGCGGCTGAGCCCGGGTGCCATTTTCTGAAAGAGGGTCGTGCAAGAAGGTTTTCCAAGAAGCTCGGTCCAGGGAAGCGTCGATTGCGAGGGATTTTCCATAGGGGACACCCTCATCAAGATTCGCGCCCAACTCTTCTTATTCTCGTTGCAAGAGCAGGTCGTGCGAAACTGTTTTTCCATCCTTGAACTTGAACTCAAGGCGAATGGCGTTTTTATCCGAGTTTAGCGGGATATAGTCTGTTGAAAAGCGTCCTGCGCCGAGATCGGTGAACACCGTTGCTTGAAACTGATTGGCTGAGTTCACCACTGTCGTGCCGGTTAACTGCGGACGTTGGGCATGGGCTTCCATGCCGCAGATCGGACCTGAGATCCGAATTTTGGAGGCTCGAACCGATCCCATCTGGCCCGATTTACATCCAAACTGGACTGACCCAAAAAGCGGGGCGACCGAAGCCGGGCTTCGATTGCTTTCAGACACGGGGCTCGAAGTCATCGGAGCCAGCATCTGGGCTTGAAATTGAGGCCTTTGCTCAAGAAATTGATAGGCCGAATAACCGAAGCCAGCGGCGACGACGGTAAAGATCACGAGCTCTATGGGGTTGAGGCGCTTCGCCATACACTCTTCTATCGTCTGCTTCGAGGCTCTCCTTGAGGCGTTTTGTCTGCTAAGGAGGGGGGGTATGAATCTTTTGGCCCAAACCGCACTTTTGGTCGCGCTGACGAGCTGGAGTATGGGGCTTTCTGTTTTGGCTCGGCAGCTTCAGAACAAGCTTTTTGTGCGCTTTTCGGTGCTCTGTGGAGTGATTTTCGCGTGGTCCTTGTTCTTTTTTCTCGAGCAGGTGTTCGGTGGGGGACGATTTTACGCGTGGCACTTGCTGTCAGGAATTTGGCTTGGGCCCGCCTGCCTGAGCTTTATTCGAATTTGGATCGGCCGCCTTCCCAGTGACTGGAGGGGGCGATGGTCTCAAGGCGCCTGGTGGTTGGCCTGGGCAAGCGCGTGGGCTTTGACAACCGTTTGGGTATTCGCCTGGCTGGGGCAGCGAGAAGGCTTTGGGATGGGCCCGCTAGTCTCGCCCTCGCTCTTGCGCGATCTCATGTACTTCGCGCCGGCGCCGGTGGTGTTGCAGCTTTTTCTGATTCCTGTGATTCGAGGCTCTTTGCCCCTTCGAGAGAACGTGGTTTTCGGGGGAGCGCTACTCTTGCTTGCAATCGCGACCATGGATCATTTGCCCTGGTTGGGGCATGTCGTTCCTTCGATCGGAAATCTTTTACTCTGTATTTACCTCATTCTTTTGGGACAAGCGGTTCGTCAGCAAAAGCTGCTCGATTTGCAGCTGATCTTAACTCGCTTTGTGCTTTTAATGTTCTTGGCTCTCGTTTTGACCAGCCTTTATTTGGTTCTGGTTTCTTGGGTTCAGAAGAATCCTCTGTTGTTCTTTCTGAACTCGTTTGCCGTCTCGTTTGGAATTGTGATTCTGCTGAATCCGATTCAGCGTTGGGTTTCGGTGATTACCGAGCGCCTGCTCGCGTCTCGTGATCGTGAGTGGCGTCGTCGGCTCGAAGAGTCGCGCCTTGAGGTGCGATCGGCTCGTGATTTGAGAGAGTGGGAACAGGCGGTAAAAGGGGGCATTGCCCGCGCGCTCGCCTCGGTTGAGCTTCAAGTGGTGCTTCGGGGTCGAGATTTTTCTGAGCGGCCCGGAGTGGCTGTGGATGAAATGCAGGCGCGACGAGGGTCAGGGCGCCTCTCAGTTCTGGTTCGGCCGCTCGTTGACGCTGAAATCGAACGAACCTCAAGCCCTGTCTTACGCGATCGATTGCAGCAGATTCTTCAGGAGTTTCAGCGAAGCGGCTGCTCAGCGATCCTTCCGATTTTTGATGACGGCCTGAAGGGCTGGGTATGGGCTCGACTCGATCTGGGCGGCTCTGGCGATTCGCGCCAGTTTCGTTCGTGGAGATTGCTTCGTGAAGTTGAACAGTTTCTCGATGATTGCGGCAAGTGCTTGGGGCTTTTGTTGCGCGTTCGCGACGAGTCTGAGCGCGAGCGTTTGGCGACTTTAGGCGAAATGGCTGCGGGCCTGGCACATGAGATTCGAAATCCTTTGGGGGCTATCCAGGGGGCCGTGCAGCTTTTGCCCGAAGGTGAGGGAGCGGGCCCTTGGAATCAAGTGATTCGTGAGGAAGTGGCGCGCTTGAATCATGTGGTGGGGCAGTTTTTGGTGTACTCGCGCCGTTTAGAGCTCGGACTCTCGCCAGAGCCCTTGGTGGGCTGGTTATCGCGGGCGGTGGAACGCTTGAACTCGGGGCTTCTGGTCTCGGGAGAAGTGCTGAGGGTGCGAATCGTCGAGCCCGAGCTCTGGTCGTCTGAGCGCATCTTGGTGCAACTCGATGCCGAGTCGTTGTTTCAGGTTTTAGAGAATCTCGTTCGAAATAGCATTCAGGCGGGTGCGACTGAAGTGAACTTCTCGCTCAAGCTTCCTGCAGGATCGCGCCTGGTGGTTTTGGAAGTTCAAGACAACGGACGCGGCTTTCCAACGGTAGACTTAAAGCGGTTGTTCGTGCCATTTTTTACCACCCATCATTCCGGAACAGGCCTGGGCCTCTCGATTAGTCAGCGCATTCTTGAAGCCCATCGCGGAACGATCGATGCTGTTGCCGGAAGCGCTGGGGGCGCGTGTTTTCGAATACAACTGCCTTTGGAGGGCGAGTCATGACCACCCCGTTTGATAGTCCTTCAGGTCAGTTGGCTGCGGTTCAAGGTCGAGTGCTCGTTCTCGACGACGAGAAGAATCTGGTTCTAGTTCTCGAAGAGCTCCTCAAGAGAGCTGGTTTTGACGTGTTGTCGTTTACCGATTCTGAAAAGGCGCTGAGCGCAATCGAATCCGAGCCCCTCGATGCGGTATTAACCGATCTTGCCATGCCCGGGATCGACGGGTTTGAGGTTCTCGACTTTTGCCGAAAATTCAGGCCCGAGCTTCCAGTGATTTTGATCACGGCATTTGGCACCGTAGATTCTGCGGTGGCCGCTTTACGTCGAGGTGCCGCTGATTTCGTGACTAAGCCCTTTGATCAGGCCGAGCTAGTCGCGGCCCTTCGAAAAGCGGTCGCCTCGTCGGTTGAGCAGGCTCGCGAACCTCGAATCAGCGAGCGCGTCCCAGGCGCTCCACCTGCAGTGTTGATGGAATCGCAGGGGGCACTCATTGGCAGCAGCGAAAAAATGCAGGAGGTCTTACGATTGATCGCGAAGGTCGCCGCTGGAGATTCGACCGTGCTGCTTTCGGGTGAGAGCGGAACTGGCAAAGAGCTCGTGGCTCGGCGGATTCATCTTCAATCGCAGCGAAGTGCGGGGCCATTCATCAAGCTCAACTGCGCGGCAATTCCAGCAAACCTGATGGAGAGTGAACTTTTCGGTCACGAACGGGGTGCATTTACGGGCGCCATGACCTCGAAGCCTGGACGCTTCGAGCTCGCCGATCAAGGCACACTTTTTTTAGACGAGATCGGTGAAGTGCCGATCGACATGCAAGCGAAGCTGCTGCGAGTCCTGCAAGAGCGCACATTTGAGCGCCTGGGAGGGGTGGCTTCCCGCCGAGCAGACTTTCGGGTGATCGCGGCTACTCATCGCGATCTAGAAAACGAGATCACGGCGGGCAGGTTTCGCGAGGACCTTTTTTATCGACTGAATGTGGTGCCCATTCAATTGCCTGCGCTTCGTGACCGACTCGATGATCTCGAAGCATTAGCAGAATATTTTCTGAAGCAAGCTTCGATTCGCGTGAATCGGATCATGACTCGGGTTGACCCTGATTTGATGGAGGTGCTTCGCCGCTATGCCTGGCCGGGCAATATTCGTCAGCTTGAGAATGTCATCGAGCGCATGGTCGTGATGTGCGAAGGCACCTCTTTGGGATTAGGTGATCTTCCAGAAGAAATCCGTCGAGCCATCGGGCTGCAGCAAGAAGACGTGGCAGCGTTATCGTTTAAAGAAAAAGTGCGTCTGCGCACTCAGGAAGTCGAGCGCGCTCTGATTGAAGAGGCGCTAGCGAAAAACCAAGGAAATGTGACCCGAACGGCCGAGGCATTGGGGCTTTCGCGAAAGGGCCTACAAATCAAAATGAAAGAGCTGGGTTTGCGCCGAGGAGACGATGCCGACGAGTAAGGCGCTTCTTAGCCCTCGGGAACCATTTTGAAGTCAACAGCTCAAGGGGTGAAGCTCAAGGTGAAATGGGCGGTCACACTCTCACCATTGAGCGGAACTCGAATACCCGGTAGCAGTACGGTGCGGGGCGAGAGAGCGAGCCCCAGGCAGAGTCCAGCGCTACCCGAAACTTGAGCCTGAGTGGCCGTGCCGGTTTCGGTTGAAACGTTGCTGAACTTTAAAGTCCCTAGCGCCTCAAGACCGATCTTGAGATCTCCCGGAGTGAAAGCCCTAAAAAAAGCATTTAACGCGAGCGGCGCGCTTGTGGTTTTCCAGTAAAAGAGCGCTTCGGCACCCCAGTCTCGAGACCAGGTTTCCGGAGTCCATTGACGCCAGAGCACTCCGCCTCCGACTCCTAAGCCGAAAGGCGACTGGCTCGCCAAAGTCGCCGAGAGACCGAAACGGTTTTCGCGTCGAGCCTTGGCCTCGGTGAAAAGTCGGTAGAAATTTTCGGAATCCTTTTTACGCCCGAGTGAAGAGCTCGCAGGGTCGAAATAATCGTTTTGAAGCCCTGGGTCCTGCATTGCCGCTTTCGAGACATAGCCTTCATCTTTTTCAAAAGCGATTCGCACCCACTCGAAGTCGGGCCGGTACCCTAAGATCTCGATCGCATCTTCGGGCTTGAGAGACCCGACGACGACTGCTTTTCCATTTTCACCCACCCGAAAAACATCGGTGGGGCGAATGATTTTCGACGCGATACCAGCTTCACTCGTCCAGGGCGCTAGCATCATCATCATCAGCAGCAGCATCCCTTGAAGGCGTAGCCGCAGGACCAGAGAGCGTGTGGTGCATGCTGCTCGACAGAGAGCAGGGCTGAGAAAGAGGGGGAAGTCACCCAGGGGGCTTGGCTCGCGCATCACGACCAAGCATAAACTGCCTGAAGAGCCGATGAAACCAGATTTCTCGTCTCAGGATCTCGAGCGTTCTCGAGTTGTCGGTTTACGGAGCACCAGGGGCGCGCTACCGTTCTTGCATGGCTATCTCCTTCGAGCGAATGATTGATCTGACTCCGTGGATTCGCCAGTCGTCGTCGGGGGTGGGCATCACGGCATGGCGTTCGTTTCGAGCCCTTCATCGGCTTGATTCTCGTGTTCAGGCGGGATCGCGAAGTCGCGGGGGATCCTTTCATTGGATTCATCCTTTAGAGCGACTGATGGGAAAACGCTCGCGTCTCTATCATTCTTTCGAGCATCGGATGCCGCCGCTGATCAAGGGACTGAGGTTGCTTTCGATTCATGATCTCTGGACGCTGTCTCGCGAAAACACGTGGCAGCCACCTGAGTTTCAGGCGCGCCAGAGTCCTTTGCTGGTTCAATCGATTCAGCGCGCGCATTGGATTACCACGCCTTCGCGCGCAGTGCTGAGGCAACTGCATGAGCGCTTTCCAGAAACGCGGGGGCGCTCGCAGAGCGTGGCCTGGGGGCCGACCATTCCGGACGAGTGGCTGCATCGCGATCCTCATGAGCGAGGTGCCTCGGTGGGACTGGGGGCATCGGCTCATCCCGAACTTCAGGGCCTGACAACACGCCCTTATTTTCTAACCGTGGCGAACATCGAGAATCGGAAGAACTTGCTGCTGCTTCCTCAAGCGCTTGAAGGGCTTTCGGGATTTGACTGGGTTTTCGCAGGCCGTGCGGGGTATGGCTCGTCAGAAATTATGCGTCAATTGCAGGAGTTCGCTTCGCGATCTAAACTGCGCTTTCATTTCCTGCAGGAGCTTCGAACCGAAGCGTTGATGCAACTCTATCAGGGGTGCGTCGGTGTGGTGCTTCCCTCATTCGATGAGGGATTTGGCCTTCCGGCGCTGGAAGGAGCCTCGCTTGGGCGACCTTTGATTCTTTCGAATATCGAGCCTTTTCGAGAGATCGCTCTGGATGCAGCTCTGTATTTTGATCCCATCCACGGGGCCGAGGCCCTGAGGGCGCACGTGCTTCAGCTTTTGGAAGACTCTGCGCTTCAGCGTAGGCTTGCGGCCCAGGCAGCGCTCCGCTCGCAGTATTTTTCGTGGGAAAGAACCGCGAAAGCTTTCCTCGAAATTTACGACAAGATGGAGCGCGCCTAGGCCGCAGGCACTGAAGAACCGCTTACGGAAACAGTCCGCGTAAGAGCATGGCCTTGTTCAGGCGGTCGACGCCCGCGATCAGGGCTGCGGTTTTCATGCCGCAGTCATGCTGATCCCGAATCGTGACCACTTTCCTGAAGGCAAGCTCCATGACTTCGGCGAGCTTGGCGTTCACTTCTTTTTCGCTCCAGAAGAAGTTCTGAAGGCCTTGCACCCATTCGAAGTACGAAACGATCACGCCTCCCGCATTGCAAAGCACGTCGGGGATGATGAACGATCCCTTTTCTTCGAGGACCTTCAGGGCGCTAGTGGTAATCGGACCATTGGCGCCTTCTGAAATGATCTTGGCCTTGACTTGGCCCACATTTTTATCGGTGATCACGCCATCGATCGCGCAAGGCATGAGCACTTCAACATCGAGGGTCAAGACGTCTTCGGGCTTAATGGCTTCGGCTTCGGGGTACCCTGCAAGAGTGCGGTTTTTCTGAAAGTACGCCCACACTTCGGGCACATTCAAACCGTTCTTGTTGTAGAGGCCTCCGGAGATGTCGCCAATGGCCACCACTTTTGCTCCCAGGGCATGGATCTCGAGGGCTGCAACGGCACCCACTTTTCCAAAACCATGAACGGCAACCGTGGTTGAAGCATCGATACGTGCCGAGCCACGGCCTTTGTCAGCCAGGTATTTCTTGGCATGAACCGTGGTGTAGACCACTCCGCGGCCAGTCGATTCTGCACGGCCCAAAGAGCCGCCAATCTCGACAGGCTTACCCGTGACCACACCCGGAATGGCGAAACCCCGCTCTTGCGAGAAGGTATCCATCATCCAGGCCATGTGTTGAGCGTCGGTGCCGACGTCGGGAGCCGGAATGTCTTTATCAGGACCGATGATCATGTTGATTTCGGTGGTGTAGCGGCGCATGAGCGCTTGATGCTCTTGGCGCGAGAGCTGTGCGGGGTCGACTCGAATGCCGCCTTTGGCGCCTCCCAGAGGCAGACCCACCAGGGAGCACTTGAAAGTCATGAGCATGGCAAGACCAGCGGTCTCCGACAGCGTCACTTCAGGATGAAAACGAATGCCGCCCTTACCAGGCCCGAGGGTCATATTGTGTTGAACGCGATAGCCCTCGAACACTTTAATCGATCCGTCATCGAGGCGAATCGGCACGCTCACGACCAAGGCTCGCTTGGGCACAATCAATCGAGCAGCCACATTCGGGTCGAGCTTCATCACGCCGGCGGCCTCGTTAAGTTGCTGGACGGCGTTTCGGTATAAGTCGCTTGCCGACCAAATATCTGCGCCGGGTACTTCATGTTTTGGATGATTCGACATGGGGGTCTCCTTCTGGCGTCCCGTTTTTTTTATATGGGCGCGAGCTTAGTGTGCTTTTCCAGGTGAATCAAGGATGTTGCTCGGTTACGCTTTTTTCGATGAGTCACAAAATTCGAGTTGCCGTGCTTTATGGGGGGCGTTCTGGGGAACACGCGATTTCGCTGCGGTCGGCAGCTTCGGTGATTCGAAACCTGGATCCCAGTCGTTTTGAGATCGTTCCGATTGCCATTGATCCTCAGGGGCAGTGGCATCGAGTGGATCCTCAACAGGCCCTGCACGAGGCCCAAACCCCTTCGATGAGCATCCCCTCGGAAGCTCTTCCGGTGGTTCTTCCGCCAGATCCTACGCGCGGACAGGGCAAGGCCGTTTTTGTGAGTCTTCGCGATGGATCAGTAGCAGCGACAGCCGATGTGGTTTTTCCTGTTTTGCATGGGCCGCTTTGTGAGGATGGAACCATTCAGGGGATTCTCGAACTGGCAGAGGTGGCCTATGTGGGCTGCGGAGTGCTGGCTTCGTCGGTGGGCATGGATAAAGACTTAGCCAAGCGCGTGGCGCGCGACTCGGGAATACCCATCGTGCCCTTTGTGATGGTTCGCGGAGACACTTGGAAGAGGCAGGCTGCTGCGGTTGGTCGGCAAGTGCATGACGAGCTGGGGTTTCCCTGTTTCGTGAAGCCCGCCAATATGGGCTCGAGCGTGGGGGTTCACAAGGCCAAAGACCTTCAGGCTTTTGAAGCCGCAATGAACGACGCATTTCGCTACGACACGAAAGTTTTGGTCGAAAAAGCGATCGACGCCCGCGAAATCGAGCTTTCGGTTTTAGAGAGTCGTGACCGAGCGCTGCCGCCGCGAGTGAGTGTGGCGGGCGAAGTGATTCCTTCGCATGAGTTCTACTCTTACGAGGCCAAGTATTTAGATGAGGACGGTGCTGCTTTGGTGATTCCGGCACGGCTCGAGCCTTCTCAGCTCGCACGGGTGCAAGCGGTGGCGGCAAAGGTTTTCGAGTCTTTAGAGTGCGAGGGTCTTGCTCGAGTTGATTTTTTTCTCGATCGCCAGACCCAGCAATTTTACTTCAATGAGGTTAATACGCTGCCCGGATTTACCTCAATCAGCATGTATCCTAAAATGTGGGAAGCTTCGGGTTTGGGGTACGTGGCACTTTTGTCTGAGTTGGTCGATTTGGCCCTCGAGAGGCAATGCCGCAAGCGGGCGCTGTTGCGCGAGTTTGATCACCCCGCTTAATAAGTTAATTGATCGACAATAGGGCTGGGGCGATACAAGAGCTCGCCTTGTGC
>JBDLQW010000060.1:0-18474 GCA_039800365.1 Pseudomonadota bacterium | reverse complement strand
GCTTCCTTGCATTCTCGCGAGGTTAGACCACCTCGCCCTTCGGTAACACCATTATGAGGCGACGACCCCGTCCCTCATTTATCGAGCACCGCGTCTTAGTAACGTTCTTTTTGAGGCGATTAGGCGATCAAGGCGCAACCAGGACTTTCCGAAGAGACCTCTGAAAAGGGGTCGTCATGGAATTTCGGCCAGTTCTTGGATTAGCGATCGCTGCAGCCATTCCGCCCGTGATTTTTGCGCTTTGGACCGAGTACTTCAAGAATGATCTCCGGAGCGAAGGGCAGGAAGACCGCGAGCTTTCCGACGAAGAGCTTATGGCTGAACGACTCTCCCGGGTGCGACTTGCTGGACTGTTGACCACAATCCTTCAGCTGGTCATTTTTTTGGCGACCTCTCCCGTGCGCGAACAGAGCTCAACAGCAGCAGCAGGCGGCATGATCGTCACGCTTCTTGCCCTGATCCTTCAGCGCTGGAGTCAGCTGGGTCTAGAGCGGTTGATTCTTCCAGCACTGACCGAGGCCTCTACAAAACAATCCGAACAGCCTCGCTTGATTCCGCCAGCCGTTCTCTGGGGCTTTGTGAGCATGGCTCTCTACGCGGGGATCGTCTTGGGAAGCATCATCGCCTCGACCATCGTGGTCGCGGTTCTGCGCATTCCAGGGGCATGGGCGTTCGGGGTTATCGGCGCGGGCGCGGTCTTGGGATACTCGCTTGCTTTGGCTTCAAATTTTGCAATATCGCCTTGGCTGTTTAAAAAAATGCTCCCTTCTGAGGAGATTCGCGAGCCTCAGACACTGCAACGGCTGACGTCATGGTTTTCAGAGGCTGGGGTAACGCCTCCCGAGTTTCGAAAAATCAGCGCAGCTGGGGTGCATTCAGCGAATGCCTGGGTCACTGGATTTCCAGAATTAAATGGAGCGTTCAGGCCTGTTCTTTGGCTGACTCCGAAGCTTGCGGCAGAAATGAATAACCCTGCCTTTACCACCCAATTTGAAGCGATCATCAAGCATGAGATTGCGCACATGCGTCTCAGACATCTGGCCAGAAGGTTTTTATTGGCGTGGTCTTTAAGTCTGACAGCGATTGTGACCCTTGCAGCTGCCTTGGCTTTTAATGCCTATTTTCAGTCAACGAATGCCACTTCGGCGCTTCCCCTGTTCAGCATGGTCGCTTCGCTTTTTATTCTTTGGCGTTCAGTCAGCCTCATTCGAAGGCAAGCGCAAAGGCAAGAGCTTGAAGCCGATCGGTTTTGCGTCGAGCGTCTTGGGGCAAGAGCTTCAGCGCTGATCTCGGCACTCGAGATCTTGGAAGAGTGGAATCGCGTCCCGAACTCTCGAGAGACCCTTTCTCAGCAAGAGTCTCTAGGAACCCATCCAGCCTCCAGCGAGCGCGTCTCAGCCCTTCAGGAATTGCTTCAGAAAGAGCTCGCGACGAAATCGTCTTCTACAATTGCCTCGGAAGACCGCCGAGCTGCTTAAAGTCCCTCCCCTGACGCTCGGCACGTCAGAGGAGGGTGGGCTGCTATCGACTACACGACACAATTACCGTGCAGCCGTGGCGCAACTTTCCGGACGTGGCAGCCTACGTCACAGCAGTTTCAGTGCCGTCATGGGGTTCTGGTTGGCCTGAGCCAAGACCGCGATCCCTGCTTGTTGCAAGATGTTCTCGCGAACCAGGCTCGAGGTTTCCTCGGCGACATCGGTGTCAGCAATTCGCGATCGAGCTCCAATTAAGTTCTCTTTGGTGATCGCCAGGTTATTCGTAGTCGATTGCAGCTTATTCTGCATCGCTCCCATTCGCGCACGGGTCTCGCTGACTTTGCTTAAGGCCTGATCGACAACGTCAATCGATGCTCGTGCATCACCGATACTCTCGGCGCTAAGCCCGGCAATTCCAAGTGAGTCGGCTCGAACATCATTTTCTGAAACTCTGAACCCGATTCGATCGGCCTCGTCGTTTCTTGTTCCGACTTGAAGATCAAGAGTGTCTTTACCTTGGCCGTTTAAGAGCTGGGTGCCGTTAAACGTGGTCACGTTTGCGATTCGATCGACTTCCGCCGAAAGACTCTGGAACTCTTGATTAATGAAGCCTCGTTCTTTGTCGCCAATCGTATCGGAAGCGGCTTGAATCGATAGTTCCCGCAACCGAACCAGAATGTTGCCGATTTCTGACAAGCCCCCTTCGGCGACTTGCACTAACGAAACACCGTTATTGGCGTTCTTTTCAGCTTCAGTGGTCGAGCGGATCTGCGCTCTTAAGTTCTCTGAGATCGACAGCCCCGCGGCGTCATCGCCGGCGGTGGTGATCCGCTGACCTGAAGATAAGCGTTGAAAGGATTTGTTCTGCGCGTCGTTGGTTTTATTTAAAACACGATTGGCAGACACTGATGCCATATTAGTTGCGACTCTTAAGCCCATACGTACAGCCTCCAGACGAGTTTTCGCTCTCCGAGATCTCGGGCACAGCAATGCCCTGCAGGCGATCTCTTCGATCGAAGTTTTTCAGGTGACGCGAACGCCGCCTGACCGAGTTTTAAGTTGAGAACGTCTGGGTTGAGCTTCAGCACTTCGTACCGGTACAACCTTCCGATACGAGCGAGAAAAAACCGCTAAGGTCCTGTCTCCAGCAACAGCAAGATGCATTCGACAGACGTTGCCAGCGTCAAAAGAGGCTGGTGATTTCCTCTCTCGGTGCTGACAACCCACTCATCGGGCACTGCGTCAAAATTCTTGAGCAAGCCGCTTTTATCTTAACAATTGATGGGGTGAGAATCAGAATCGGCAATAAAATCAGCGGGAGACAGCCCCCTAAAGAGCCATCTCCCGCAATGGTGTGGTGATAACGAGATCAGTCTCGGGCCTCGGGCTAAGGGACTAACCCTCGACCCTTGACCATCCGTTCATCAGCCCATGAGCTTCAGAGCGAGCATGGGATTCTGATTGGCTTGACTGAGGACCGAGGTACCAGCCTGGGAGAGAATGTTATTCTTCGCCATCTCTGCGGTCTCACTTGCCATGTCGATGTCGTAGATTCGGCTACGAGCGGCAGACAAGTTCTCGTCGTAAACGGCTAAGTTGTTCACGACGCTTTGAAGCCGGTTCTGCATGGCTCCCAGATTCGCTCGGCTGCTCGACAGCGAGCTAATGGCCGAGTCGATGACCTCGATATTGGACTGCGCCGAAGCCTTATCGCTTACTGACAGACCGCTGACACCGAGATTCTTAGCAGAGACATCGGTGAGTCCGAGATCCCACTTGAAGCGATCGGTATCCGGGCTGTTGCCTTGACCGATTTGAATCTCCATTTCAGAAGACTCACCGGCGAGCAACTTCCGGCCGTTGAATTCGGTCGACTTCGAGATCCGATCGATCTCACCACGAAGCTGCGTCACTTCCTTGTCGATGAAGGCCCGCTCGGTATCGCCGATGGTATCAGAAGCTGCCTGAATCGACAGTTCGCGGAAACGAACCAAGATGTTCCCGATTTCATTCATCCCGCCCTCAGCAGTCTGAATCATCGAGATTCCGTCATTGGCGTTTCTCGTATCCTGACGAATCGACCGCACTTGAGCGCGCATCTTTTCAGAAATCGCCAAGCCTGCTGCGTCGTCTGCCGAACGCACGATTCGGCTACCTGAAGCCAGCTTTTCGAGAGAATTCTTCTGCGCCGTATTCGTAGCAGTCAAGTTACGTTGAGCTGCTAAGGACTGAACGTTGGTATTAATTCGTAGACCCATGCCCTACTCCTCTTGTTTCTTCATGCTGAGTGCGCCGCATCTCTGTGCAGAACACTCCGCATTCCTGGTTGTATTGGCAGGAATTTGCTGTACCCCTGCCAGGCCCTCTCAAGATTTCTCTTGAGTCAGCCTGCTTACACCAACCGATTCGGTCGGGAATTCGAAAGCCTTTAGACTTTTTTTGTCGGGTATAAGTCAGACCAAAAGACTCAACGGCAGGCGCGTAGACGCGCTGCATTAAGTTTTTGATTTATTGGGTTTTAGATTCCCGACAGAACGTCGGCAACAGAGATGGGGTCGATTTTTCGTTCTTCGAGCTGCCCTAAAAGCTCTTTTCCCGAGTCGGTTTTAAAGGCCATTTCAACGCTAGAATAGAGTCTTTCACTCAGGATATGAAACACCTCGCGCTTCAATATGTCGCGCTGGCGCTCGGCAATCAGGTGCTGATTTTTTGACGCCAGGGCCTGAAGCTCCTCCACGATCGCCTCAACGCCCAAACCCAAATTCGCTTGGGCCTTCAGGATCGGGGGCCGAGGACGCAGGCTGGGCGTCAGGTCCAAAACTCCCTCAAGATGATGCATCAAGCGCTCGGCATCAGGACGATCGGACTTATTGACCACGAACAAGTCGGCGATCTCTAATAGCCCCGCCTTCATCATCTGAATCGAATCGCCGCTCTCGGGTACCAAGACCACGACCACCAACTGCGCGAGTCCTAAAATCTCAAGCTCCGTCTGACCCACACCCGCGGTCTCAACTAAGATCACGTCAAAACCCGCGGCATCCAACGCCAGCACCGACTCGAGGGTGGCATGAGACAGCCCCCCCTGTTTGCCGCGAGTTCCCAGAGAACGAATGAAGACCTCAGGGTCACTCGAATGGTCTTGCATCCGAATTCGGTCACCCAGAATCGCCCCGCCCGTAAAAGGGCTGGAAGGATCGATGGCAGCCACAGCCACCTTAAGGCCCCGGCCGCGCAACACCTTAATCATTTGGTCCACCATCGTGGATTTGCCGGCACCCGGAGGACCAGTAATCCCCCAAACCTGAGCGCGCCCCGTTTGCGAATAGATCTCTTTCAAAATCGCCCCAGCGTCTCGATCTCGGTTCTCAAGCTTCGAAATCACTCGAGCCAAAGCCAAACGCTCTCCCTGGAGCAGCCTCTGGGCGTAATCCTGACCAGCTGGCGAGACTGGCTCGCTCACTTCACTTTCTCCGATGCCGAATCAGCCATGTGCTTTTCGAGCTTCGCTTCAAGCTCCGCGATCCGCATTTGATAGGCTCGCTCGTCTGGAGGCAGCTTTCGCTCAAGAAAAAGACTTTGAAACTGAGCCAGAAGCGCCTTGTTCTCGTTTTCAAGTCTCGAAATCGTCTCGCGAAGTGCTCCGAGCTCGTTCAGCTCGCGCTGACGAATATCCTCTTTCAAGACCTTACCGGGCTCGGCAGGAGCAGCCGAACCAGAGCCGGAAGCAGAAGCGACTGCCGCCCCAGTCGCTGCGGGAGGCGCTGAGGGTGCTGGAGGCTGTGTCACCGCTGCAGCCGCAGAGGGCTTGTCATCGGGCTTCGTAGTTGCCGCTTTTTTCTCGCCCTCAATCGGACCTAGAGGCGCTGAATTCAGCTTCTCGAAGAACTGAAAGGCAGCGGCTCGGTCCGAGAAGCTCTCTAACGTCATGGGCCGAGCAAAAGTCTGAAGCTTCGTTCTCAAGGCGGACTGGGTGGCCACAATCACCATCCGCCCCGCGAGCTCGCGAGACAGCAGATCCAGGGCCATGAGCTCCCGAATCAACTCATCAGGCATCGAGTCTTCCGAGTGTTCGAGCAAAATCTGATTCTTTCCATCCCGAATCAGTTTCCCGATCCCAGCCTTCAAAATGCTAATATCGCGAGCGGCGATCTCTCCGCTGGTCGTCAGGATCTCTACGACGCCTTGTCGATTTAAGGTGAGCTTCATTCAGGGAAGCTTCGCTCGATAAAAAAACACCCGCATCAAGTCCCGCCGAGTAATCACACCAACGAGGGCCTTTTTATCGTTTAGAACAGGAAGCCTTCTCACTTTCTGTTCGACGAAGATGCGCACAATCTCATTCAGCGGCGTCTCCTCATCAATGAACTTCACTCGCTTCGAGTAACGAATCGGTGACTTCACCCAATCATCCGCTGACTTTTTCTTTTTCCCAATCGACCGAATGATGTCGAACTCAGACAACACTCCCACCACAGCCCCTGTTTTACTGTGAATGATCGGCACGCCCGTCACCCGAGCGTTGATCAAAACCTTCAGGGCATCCTCGACGGTGGCTCTTTCGTTCAGCGTAATGAGCTCTCGGCTCATGATGTCTCTGGCAAGGGTCTGCATACCTCAACAGTATAGGTCGACCCCGATTTGACTTCAAACTGAACCCTCTCTACGCTCAAAGAGAAGGCCAGATGCATGACCGAAAACCAAGCCGCTCCTAGTGAGGCGCCCGCCGAAGGGGCCTCTCCGGATCCTAATCTGGTAACCCTGATCAGGGATTTCCTGCTGCCTGCTATTCCCCCACACACGCTTCTAGAGCTCATTCGGGCCTCGGGCGACGAAAAAAGGCGCGTGCGCGACTTGATGCCCCTGATTCAAGCCAACCCCGCCGTCTGGCACCTCATTATGAAGCTTCAGATGCTTGCCAAAAAAGTGAAGGACTGGCGCGCCGAAGTTCCAGAAAACGTCGACCACTCTGAAGTCATTACCGACCGGATCCTAGGGTTGTTGGGAAAGGACCTCCTTCGAAATGTGGTGGCCTGCATCGCCATCAACCGGAAGGCCGGAGGGGCCCTTCCTCGGAAGAACAAAGACACGAGCCTGAATTTGAACCCGCCCGACCAGCTTCCGTATTCGATTCTGGCACAGGACTACTGCACTGAGCACAAGCTCATGCACGCCGATATGGCCTTCAACGCTGGCCTGCATTACGACTGGATCGCGGCGCTACTGAACCAACGAAAAGCCTCGCAAGACCAAAAGGCCTCAGTGAAGGAATGTTTTCTTGAAGGCTTCGCCTACGCCCGCATCGCGTATCGACTCGCTCAAAAGATGGGGAAGGTTCGCCATGATCGCTACGTCTTCGCAGGGGCTCTCTTGGTGCCGGCAGGAAAGATCTTGATGGGCGTCCTTTACCCTAAGGATCAAAAAGAGAAGTCTTGGGCTCAATTCATTGCCGACTGCGAGAAGCACCCTTATGGCAAAAACGAAGCCATTGAAGCCTTAGAATCCAAGCGCTTTGCGATGACCCATCTCGAGATCTCGTCACTCATCGCCAGCTTCGGCCAAACCGTTCACCCCGTCGAGCGAGCGATTGCCTCGGTCAATCACCCTTATTACCTCGAAAGCGTCGATCCCTCGCTGGCACAGCTGGCCTCGCTTTGGAACGTCGTTCGCGTGGCTGCACCCAAGCCGCATAAGTTCTCACCCAGTCCAAGCCAGGATGCGTTCCTCAAGAAATCTCGACTCTCGATGGACCTCATCAAGACGATCGCCTCTGAGGCGGCCGCAGAGAAGGTGGGTTAATGGCTCACCATCGTATTGCCCCCAGCTGCACCAATTGCGAGGCCTGCGTCGACGTCTGCCCCACAAAAAGCATTTTCTTCGGAGTCGATCACTTCGTCATCGACACGGATACCTGTCACGATTGCGGGATCTGCGCACGCGTCTGCCCCGTCGACGCCATTTCAATGACGACTCCCGAAGCTGAAGGCGAATCTGAGCCACCCGCTACGACAGAGCCTTCACCCAAGAAAACCCAAAAGACCTGACTTCCTGCCTGATGGGCACGTATTGCCTCAACTTTTCAGACTCAACCGCCGATGAAGTCGATGTGAAAGTTGCAGGAATTCGAGACTTCTTTGCATTTCGCCCCTCCGTGAAAACCAACACCGAAAGCGGTGATGGCCACGGTGGCGCCGGTCATGACGAGGCATCTCGACAATCTCGCCAATCTCACGACGCACCTGCCGGCCAAGCCCCTGAGCCTGATCTTCAGCTTACCTCCGACGAGCAGGTTCAAGCGATCGAGAAGGCAATTTCGGAATTTCAAATCGAAGCTGCCTCGCAAAACCACGGACTGAGCGCAGCCGTTGGCCCCGGATTACGAGTGGTCTTGAGCGATGTGAATGGTACCGTCATCAGGCAATTCGAGCCCGCTGAATTTCTACGACTGAGAAAAAGCGGAGCAAAAGATTCCCGAGGCCGCGGAAAACTCCTTGATCAAAAGCTCTGAGCGGGCGAATCCTGAGCCCAAGATGTCGGCGAGCTCGCCCCCCACTCATGTTCATATCCTTTCGGATTTGCATCTGCTGCACCCCGAAGAAGCCTTTTATCAAAACGTGCTTCGCTTCATGCAAGAGGTTCCGAACACGGGAGACCACTTCATTTTAGCCGGGGATATCTTCGATGTTTTCGTCGGAAATAAGGCCGCCTTCACTCGATTACATCGGCCCTTTTTCGAACAGGCCCGTCGCTGCGAAGAGCGAGGGGTTCATCTTCACCATATCGAAGGAAATCACGATTTCTGGCTTGCCGGCGCCTATCGCCAAATGCGCTGTGAGAAAATTCAAATCCACGGCGATTTTTGTTCCATCTCGGTTGATGGGCACACTCTCAGAGTGGAGCACGGCGATCTCGCAGACCCCAACGATCAGAACTACTTGAGACTCAGAAGTTTTTTTCGAAGTCCCTTGGGCGCGACTTTGATCCAATGCGCTCCGGGAGCGCTGCTAGAACGCTTGGGGCACTTCTGGAGCGACAGCTCCCGCAAACGCCAGAGCCTGCCTGAGGATTGGATGCCGGAGAAGCGCGCTGAACTTCGGTCGATTTTTTTCGCCTACGCCAAATCGCTCCTAGAAAATGGCTCATGCAGTGCCTTAGTCATGGGACATTGCCACGATCCCCACGAAATCCCGGGCTACATGAACGTCGGCTTTCCTAGAAAACACGGACATTGGATTCGCTGGAGCCCCAGCTCCAATACCCTGGAGCGTCTGCCCCTTCAATTTGGGGAGCATGCCCCTGCCGCCAAAAAACCCCTCAACGCTTCTGACTAGCAACTGCTTCGATCGCTGCAGTCAACCGAACTAGGTCTTCAAATCTCGTGTACAGCGGAGCAGGCGCCACTCGAACAATGTCGGGCTCACGCGCATCGGCAATCACGCCCCATTTTTCTAGTGCCTTAGAAAACCCTTTTGGATCTGACCCCACTCGAAGAGAAAGCTGCACTCCCCGACGCTCGGGCTCGGCGGGAGTAACAACGGTGACTCCCGAAACTTCTTTGAGCAGCCCCTCTAAAAACGCAGTGAGTTTCACGCTTTTTTTTCGAAGCTCCGACATTCCCGCGGCATCAAAAATCTCAAGCGATGCTCGCATGGGGGCCAGCGACAAAATCGGCTGATTGCTAAGCTGCCAGGCCTCAGCCGTTGGGATGGGATCAAACTCACTTCCCATCAAAAATCGCGTGGTCTTGTTATGACCCCACCAGCCGGCCCAGCGTGGAAGCGTTCGATCGCCATGATGGCGCTCATGAACAAAACACCCCGCAATCGCGCCCGGTCCGCTGTTCAAATACTTATAAGAACACCAAACCGCGAAGTCTGGCGCCCAGTCATGAAGCTTCAACTCGAGGTTGCCTACGGCGTGAGCAAAATCAAAGCCCACGTAGGCTCCGATATCCCTAGCTTTTCTCGTGATCGCTGCCACATCAAAGGCCTGACCGGTCAGGTAATTCACGTTTCCTAACAAGACCAACGCGACTGATTTTCCCTCTCTTTCGAGGGCTTCCAAAATATCATC
Organism: Pseudomonadota bacterium; assembly: GCA_039800365.1. Classification (GTDB taxonomy): domain Bacteria; phylum Bdellovibrionota; class UBA1018; order UBA1018; family UBA1018; genus CAIOHW01. Next base: position 8,923 of record JBDLQW010000060.1, on the reverse strand, counting down.
ATCCCGAAGGCAATCCTCACCGGGCCTCGGCGTTAGCTCGACGATTGCGTGACGAGGATCAAAGCCAGACTTCGGTGCGTGAAAGGCGGCTTGAGAGGCCACAGCGTACTGATCTGAAGGAAACGCTCCTCGTTCGATGACGATTTTGTAGCGATCAGAAGCGGGACGATAAAACGACACCATCATGAGATGCAGATTCACCGTCAAAGTGTTCATCGCCACGACTTCAGTGGTCTTAGCGCCTACCACTCGGGCCAGCTTTTCAGTCATGAACTCGTGGTAAGGCATCCAGGGATGGCGTGCTCGAAAATGCCCTTCGACGGCAAAGCGTGCCCAATCTTCAAGCTCCTCTTCAACATACTGCTTTGCCTTTTTAGGTTGAAGACCCAGCGAGTTTCCCGCGAAATACAGGACATCGGTGCCCGCAAGGCCCGGCGAGGCCGAAAGCGGCACCTTTGGAAAAAGGAATTCCTCTCGAAACGCCGCCAGACCATCGTCACGATCCCACTCTTGAGCTAAATGGTGGGCCACCTTCCGTTGCTCGCTCATCCCGCTACTGATGTCAGCACTCATTTACTGATCCCTCTTATCCTGATTTTCGTTAATAGATTCGAGCCTTAGAAAAGCCTCAAAAACGCCGCGATCTGCTGAAAGCACCGCGCGAACGGGTGACGCATCAGCGCCTTCAATCCGAAGGGGTTGAGCAAACAGGGTGTAGAGCCCCTCTTCAATGCCCTCCAGCACCAATCCCTCAAGAACGGCGAGATCTCGGTGATAAACAGCCTGGTGCGACTCTAAGAGGCGGTCGTCTGCGAGATCAATTGAGGGAGTGTCAATACCCACAAGCTTCACCCCCTGATCGGCTAGAAACTCGATCAGAGACGCAGAAAAAGAACCAAAATCTGCCTGCCAAGAATTGGGGTCAGTAAACGTATCGGTAGCAAAAAGTACTCGGCTCGCTTGAATCACTCGCCCTTTTAGGTCCTCAGGGCGAAGCCTTTGACCCCGCCCGAGGGGAACTCGAATCACTTGAGCTGGCCCGATATACCGAGAGATCGCGCGCTCGCTGATTCCTACCCCCCGCGGGTGGTAGTGCCAGGGGGCATCGGCATGAGCCCCTAAATGCAGCGTCGTCTCAATAGAAGAGAGCGCCAGATGGTCGCCGGCCTGAAATGAGCAAAGGGCTCGCCTTCGAAACGAAGTATCTCCAGGAAAAACGGCGATTCGTTCGCTGATCATTGGCGAAATGTCGAGATAAGGGCTTGTGATCATCGTGCTCGAATCATACTCGCCCGAGCCCCGTCGCGCCATCCTCCGATCAAGGGCAGAGGGCCGCTTTCAGAACCCCAGCGAGACCCGGTCTTTGATTTCGCAAGATTTCAGGCCGTCATCGCACTGACTGTAGCTTGAATGGGCTCAGGCGTGTATACTGCCAGGACCGTCTATGCTTTTTGCCAATCAAGTCAAACGAGAGTTCTCTATGGCCGACTGGAACCGCGGCCAGATTTTCTTCCGCGAAGAGCGGGTCAGCCATGTGCGCCTCGAAGGCAAGAACGTGGTGGCTAAGATCAAAGACTCCTCAGGCTCGGCAGTTGAAGCCTCCTTTCAGATGAATCGGGGTACACTCGGACAGGCCAAGTGCACTTGCTCTCCAGCCCCAAAAGCCACGCCTCCCGGCTTACGCTGCAAGCATATCGCTGCCCTGACGATTTGGGTGATCCGCCGAGGAAGTCTCTTACGCGCGGGAATCGGCGATAGCGGTCACGGAGTGGACGAAGAGATCCAGCAGGAAGAGACAAATCGCATTCCTGCAGAATTCGTCGGCTATGTCCGCGGAATTTTCGAGAATCGCGCGTTCATGGGAATCTCGATCGAGCCCGGCCTTCGCTACCTCGATCCGTCTACGAGCGCGACCAAGGTCGAACCGGTCGTGCACCTGGTTCGTCAGACCGAGCCTGGGCTCTGGCGAACCACGCAGGATTCTTACCTTGAGCTCACGCCATCTCCTGGTGCCGTGCCTGTTCTAAACAGCATCGATTCAAGCCGAGTCGTCTATCAAGCGCCATCGGCTCTCGATCATCTGGTGAGGTTACTCACCGTTGAGAATCAGAAAAAGCTCGTCTTTCAGGAGAACCTGAAAGTGGAAATCGACGATGAGCCCATGAAGCTCATTTCGATCGGAATCGGAAAAAAAGGCGTCAAGGGCCGCTCGCTTTCTTACGAATTTCGAAACTCACGCGCCCGTTTCTCAAGCGATGAACTCGAGACTTATTCGAACCAGGGACGACTGAGTACGAACTATGTTTGGAAAGGTGATCGCGTCTACCGCTTCGAACCCAGCCTTTCGCAGCTAGGGAAATACGCGAATCGCAGCGGCCTTTCTGAGGCTGAAGACGCCAAGGGAGGCGGCAAAGTCGATGCATTTGGGTTCCTCGACGATAACGAGCAAAACCCCCTGCACCCCATCGTCGCCTACCGCTTGAGCCTTGAATTGGGCGTTGAGGCTTTCAAAGTGGATGCTGACTGGGCCGAATTTCACGAGTGGAAAAAGAATTTCGAACGCAGCAAGATCCCACCGCTTCCGAAAGTCCGCTACGGATTTGATTTGCGCGAATACCAGAAGAACGGCTTATCGTGGATGTGGAGTCTCTACCAGCGCGGGCTCGCCGCGCTGCTGGCCGATGACATGGGCCTAGGAAAGACCCACCAAGTGCTGGCGTTTCTGTCGAGCATTTACCGAGCCAAAGATCGACCCAAGCAAGCAACCCTCGTGGTCGCTCCCACTTCAGTGGTCGCCGCCTGGGCACACAAACTAGAAAAGTACCCGACGGGTCTTCGATCCTATATTTTTCACGGCACGAACCGTAAATTGCCCCCCGACGGCGAGGTCGATATCATTCTCACGACCTATGGCCTGCTTCAACGCGAGGCGACCCTTCGCGAGCGAGAGTGGCACGCCATCATCCTCGATGAAGCGCAAGCGATCAAAAACGCCACCACGATCAGCTCGCGCGCCTCGCGGGCTTTAAAGAGCACCTACCGGGTGGCCATGACAGGAACACCCGTCGAGAACCAATCGGTCGATCTTTGGTCGGTGATGGAATTTTTGCTGCCGGGATATATGGGAACCCTTCCCCGATTCAAGCGCCTTTACGGCAACGATCGCGAGGGTCCGAGCGAGGAACAAGCGCTCGCGCTTCGAAGGCTCATTCAGCCCTTCCTGTTGCGCCGAACTAAATCGCAGGTGCTAACCGAGCTTCCTGAGAAGACTGAAGAGGTCTTGGCCTGTGAGATGACAGCCATTCAGAAGAAAGTGTATCGCGCCTACCTTACTGGATCTGAGGCTGAGAAAGTCCGTGATGAGCTTAAGGCAGGCAAAAAGATTGATTACGCGAACGTGCTAGCCCTTCTCACTCGGCTCAAGCAAGTTTGCGATCATCCAAGTTTGACCGAGTTAACAGCTGGCAAGGTCAAGAAGCTCAAGAAGATCGATCCTCTCGATAGCGGAAAATGGGAAGCCTTCGAAGAGATTCTCAACGAGGCGTTGGGTTCCAACCTCAAGGTGGTGGTCTTCACGCAGTACTTGGGAATGATGGATCTGATTGGCGAGTTCCTGAAAAAGAAGAAGGTCGGCTACACCGATCTTCGAGGCGACACTCCCGATCGAGGCAAGCGCATCCAGCGTTTCGCTGACGATCCCGAATGCCACGTCTTCATTTGCTCGCTTCTTGCGGGAGGGTTGGGCATCGACCTCACCGCTGGCAGCGTGTGCGTTCACTTCGATCGTTGGTGGAATCCTGCAAAGGAAAACCAAGCCACCGACCGCCTCCATCGTTTTGGACAGACTCGGGGCGTACAAGTCTTTAAGCTTCAAATTCCCGGAACGATCGAAGACCGAATCGCTTCGATCATTCAGAATAAGAAGAAGCTGGCAGGAGCCCTCATCGAAGAGTCGCCTTTGGGTCTCAAGGCTTTCTCTCGAGAAGAGCTCCTAGCCCTCCTTAATCCCAATATTGATTAAGACGCGGCGACTACGAACTGCTGACGACGAGTGCGTAGGGCTGGCGGCCGTTCTTGCCCTGGGGAATATTCTTCCCCTTCACCCTCACGCGATACGTGCCAGCCTGAGCTTGAGCAGCACCCATCTCGATCATCTCTAAGTTATTGGTCGAGTCATTCAGGCTTTTGACTTCGCCCGAAGGAGTAACCACTTCGAGATCGATATCATTGACCAAGGCTCGTGCCGCTGCGGGCGCCGCGGGAGCATCGGTATAAACGAGGGTCGCACGGAAGCCCGCGCCCGCCGCTACGTCCACCGAAACTTCCTGCGTTGCTCCCGAGGCCACACCGTCTCGTGAATCAATGAAAAGCGTTCTTCCTGCCAGCTGAGTGAGGCGATCCAAATCCACCCGGCCATAGCCTTCGTGAATATTAGGACGTGGGGTCGGAAGCTCTTGCTTCGGCCCGACACCGAATTGCCCAGGAAAAAGATCGATTGCCGAATGCACGAGCGTGGCCTTGATTAACGCCGCCGAAGGCGAACTCACAGACGCCTTTTCAATTAAGTACTGACGGGCAATCACTGCGGCCCCGGCAGTAATCGGAGTCGCCATCGAAGTACCGCCAGCGTAAACGTACTCTGAATCGTACTCTCCCCAAAGTAGACTTGCTTTGGGGTGGTGCGAACGCGTGCTGACGATATTCGTCCCAGGCGCGACAATCTCAGGCTTGATTCGTCCGTCGAGCGTTGGACCACGCGAACTGAACGCTGCAATACCATTGGGGTTATTCGAGAGCTTATCGGAAGCCAGTGGCTCAACACCCCACTTCTTTTCTCCATCACGAAGCTTACCCACTTCTCGTTGAATTCCTCCCGTCGCCAAGAGGTTTTCAGAAGCACCCACGCTCAAAACATTTTTAGCGGTGGCAGGTGAGCCGACCGATCCGGGGTCAATCCGGCCATCGCGATCGAGATCCTCACCACTATTACCTGCCGCAAAGAGCACCAGGAAATCCGGGTTCTCCCAAACAAACTTATCAACGCTCGACGCAAAACCATCGTAAGCGCCGGGGTTTCGCGGGCTTCCCCAAGAATTCGTGTGCACACGTGCCCCATCCTGATAAGGCGGCTTGAAAAGCTGATTGAAGTCACTCGGAAAGGCGAGATTATCCATGATCGGGCTCCAGATGCTCGAAGGAAGCATCGTCGCCTGATAGGCGCCTCCACGAATGGCTCCACCAGATCGTGCGCCCGTACCCACGACCGAACCACAAACATGTGTTCCATGACCCTGTGGGTCTTCCCAAACCTTCGCGCCAATGCCGAGCGGATACCCCTTCAAGACAACCGAGCGCAGATCTTCATGAAGTGTGGCCACCACTCCGGTGTCCACACCGGTATCCGCCATTGAAACCACTTGGCCCTTTCCCGTAAAACCCCGCATCCAAGCTTCTTCAAATCCGATGAGCTTCGTACCGGATTCATATCCGGTTAATGCTGGAGGAGTTGCGGCGACAGATGCGGCGCGATCGGATGCATTCATGGCAAAATCTAAAGTCTGCCAGATCGGAAGATCTTGAATCCATTCCACCTCGTCATGGCTGGCGACTTGGCGAAGCGACTCACCGCGAAGTGCCACAGCCACTTCACCAGAAGAAAGCCGCAGGACCGAAATTTCAGGAATACGTCTCAAATCCTGAAGAAATGCCGACATATTGGAGCCCGAAAAAAGCGAGATCAAAACCCATTTTTTTCCTGAATCTCGAGCCGCTAAAACCGCAGGATCCACTTTCCAATCTGAAGAGAGCGCCGAAGCAGCTCGAGCCCCCAACTCTGCTGTGAGCGTATCCAACGAATAGCCGCGATTACGAATCACCAAGGCGTCTTCAGGAAGGTACCTCAGAACCTCGAGGCCCCGACGCTCGAGAAGCTGTTGTGTTGAGGCGTCAATGCGGTTGCTCCACTGAAGCACGACGATCCCAGGGGTCTGACGCGACTCTTCGACATGCTGACCCTGCAAGCGATTCAATGCGACCGAACCGCTGCGAAGCTGAAGCCGGTCACCAGCCTGAGCACTCCAACCCAAGAAAAGAAGCACCAAAACCAGCGGCAATTGCGGCAACCGAAGACTGTCAAAACGCATCGTCACTCCCCCCATGGAATGGAAAATTCGAAATCCGTTCGTCCCGCCGATTCAACACGACAAAATGCGGTACGTAAAGCCCCCCGCTTATAAATCGAGGTATGGGTTTTGCTTTTTGGGTTTGGGATGAAGCCCCGTTCAGACACCACTCCTCGTTCATATTGGCTGCAGCACGACGCTTTGAAGCTTCCCGCTCCCCATCACGGCGTTTTAACAGGACCTGAAAAAACTCAGGTGGCCATTATCGGTGGGGGAATTACGGGTCTGCTGTCAGGGCTTCTGCTCTTACGCGCCGGGAAAACAGTCACCTTACTCGATGCAAACCAGATCGGAGCGAACAGCCACTCTGTTCGAAGTACCGGACACCTGACTGAAATTCTCGACCGCGACTTCACCGAGCTTGTCAGACGTTTTGGCGTCGATGCTATGATTCGCTTCACAGAAGCTCACCGCATGGCGATTCATCGGCTGGGTTCGCTCATCGAAGAACTCGAGGGCGCCGGAGCTTGCGGCTGGGCCCGACTTCCCGGCTATCTTTACTGCGAGCAAGAACACCAAGTCGACGACCTTCGAGCCCAGGCAAGTCTGCTCGATCAACTCCATATTCCATGCGCACTGGTCAAACACGTGCCTCTCCCCTTCTCGGTGGCCCAGGCGATTCGCATCGAGAACCAGGCGCAGGTCAATCCGCTCGCATTGATTCGCTTGCTCGAGCGGACCTTTTCAAAAGAAGGAGGAAGAATCTACGAGCACTCTCTCGTGAAATCAGTTCGCCCCACCACACGCGGTGTTCGAGTCATTACCAACCACGGCTCATTAATCGCCGAGCATGCGCTGATCACAACACATACCCCGGTGCTCACGGGCAGCGTTGTTCCCTTTCAACTGACCCCGGCCCGAACCTATGTGCTGGCTGCTCGAGTTCGAAACGCTCCGATCATGGATGGCCTCTTCTGGGATTGGAGCGATCCGGGACATTATCTCAGAGTTTCAGAAGGAGAACTCCTTGCGGGAGGTGAGGACCATCGAACGGGTTCACAAAACACGATAGAGACCGAGAGTCTCAATCGACTCAAAGACTATGTTCGTTCTCGTTTCGAGCTCGAGCAAATCTCAAGCTCTTGGTCTGGCCAAGTTCTGGAATCCATCGACGGACTGCCGCTAGTCGGGCCAAGTATCCGCTCTGAGAGAATTCTTTACGCCACAGGCTTTGGGGGAAACGGCATCTCTCAGGGGGCGATGGCCGCCATCCTGATGAGTGAGCAGGTTCAGGGTCGCAAAGAAGATCTGATGACGCTCTTAAGCCCCCATCGACTGATTCGACCCATGCATCTGATGCGATGGATTTCACAGAATCGGGTTTACCCCATGAATCTCTTACGCTCTCGAATCCTGCAACCTCTGGCAAATGCGCTTCAAAACCAAGGGTCACTAGCAGTCGATTCGCTTGCGAGAGACGAAGCGCAGGTGGGAACGCTAGGAGGCCGCGATATCGCCGCTTATCGAGACGCCAATGGCATCCTGCACGCCGTATCGTCTCGGTGCACGCACCTGGGCGGCGAGCTCCACTTCAATGAATTCGAGAAAACCTGGGACTGCAACTGCCATGGCTCGCGTTTCAGCATTGACGGTGAAGTCCTCGAGGGGCCCGCTAAAACCGCTCTCGAGCGTATTTCGTTACCGCAAAAATCGCCGCCCCCTGAGACAAAAGAAAAAAAGCAGGAAGCACCTGACAAAGACACAAAAAAAGCTGCCTAAAAGCGGGCTAAGCAACCCCTACGACTTGAGCAATCCAGGAGTGCGAATTGTCTCCACGGTCCATTCGCTCGTACTCGCCCGTGCCTCGACCATGGCGGTCTTCCTTTTCCCAATATACCGAGGTGCTCTTAAACCCGGCCTCGATCATGGCATCGCGCACTTCAGGAATCGTCCAGAGACGCCAGTCGTATTCGAACGCATGAAGCAGCCGTTTGCCATTCGGTAACGTAAAATGAATCGAATACTTCGCATCGTGGGTAATAGGATCGAACTTGCGCTGATGCCACGTATAGATGACTTTCCCCACCCGAGGAACGGGCACGGTGCGTCTCTCGCGTGCGGCGGCAATCATTCCAGGACCACCGGCCATCTCTAAGGTAAAGACTCCCCCGTCAGCCAGGCTGGCCTTGGCTTTTCGGAAGTACTCCATCAATACCGCTCGCTGTTTGAAAATAAAGAACGAGAAATTTCCGGCGACAATGAGATCAAACTTTCCCGGCCCGGTGGTAAGCACATTTCTTCGAAGCATTTTCAATCGCTTGCGCTGAGAGGGCTTAAGCTTTCGAGCGTGATTTTTGAGCCCATATTCAAGGGGTTCAGGGTCGAGATCTAACCCCACGGCGTAGTTCTCGGCGTGGCTCGCTACCCACTGACACGACAGCATGCCCGTACCGCAAAAATCTTCGCGCATTCGACGAGAGTCGCTTCGTCCCATCTCGCTGCAGATTTGGGCCAACAGTTCAACGTGAGCCTCGGGGCTCTGTACCGAATTTTCGTAAAGATGAAATTTATTTGGAATTCGAGCGCGCATCACGGGTTCCATTCGTTAACAAGGATCTGAAGAATATGCGACTGAAACGATCTCAAGGTCCTCTTCACCTTGAGGTGACCTCAGCGTCACCACGTCTCCTGCTCGACTACCCAGAAGCGCCTTAGCCAGCGGCGAAATCCAGCTCACGGCACCACGAGCAGGATCGGCCTCATCAATCCCCACGATCCGATAAGACTTCTGAACGCCCGCT
>JBDLQW010000059.1:0-5240 GCA_039800365.1 Pseudomonadota bacterium | reverse complement strand
TCTCCAGGCATCAGTGCCCCCAGAACCGGAGCCTGAGTAAATGCCGTCAAAAGCGGCACATTCAAATCATCGTTACCACTCAAAGCGCTTGAAAAAACCCCATTTGCTACCGGAACTGAAGTGATGACTTTATTCCAAACCACCACTCCTGAATTCACGTCTTTGATTTTAAAGCGCATCGAGTAGCTGCCATCGGGAATCTTCGTTCCCGCACTCGAGCGTAAAAGCCCTTGCACCACAAACCCCTGATCGGCCCGAGCGACCGAGCCCATACAAAAAAGTCCAAGAACACCAAGAGCAGCCATCACGCACACAGCTCGCGTAGACCGCACGAACCCGAGCGACAGCTTCCTTCGAATCTGAGACAGCCCGCTGAAATTTCGGTGCATCAACTGAGGCGCTCCCTTCTCTCCTGATGACTCTCTTCTCCTAACGGACAGTTTCTACCGGACCTAAAGCCTCTGGTTCCGTCAAAACAACCTTATTTAAAAGGGTCTCAGGAAGACTGCTGCATTAGAAGTGTGTCAGGCTAGACATTACTAAAAACGAAGATATCCCTCGCATTTTGTCGAGTTTTTAGATCGCTGCCTGAATCCTCACGATGGGAGTGCCGGATCAATGCGTGAAGCGTGAAAAGACTGTCTCGCACGGGCTTATGCCACTCGGATAAGAACCCGAACTCGATTTGGATAGGCCCGTTCCCCCGACAGCAGCGCGACCACCTCTCACCATCACTCCAGAACTAAAGAGCCATGGTCTTATTCCAGATCCAGCAGCGCTAAACTGACGACTGAGCCTCTCGACCTCATCGCCACTCAGCGATCCCCGCTTCAGAAGACGGGCCACCAGCTGACGCATCAACGGCCACCGGTCTTGCAGCCGCTGGCGAGCCACAGTTTGCGCTTCCTGAAGAAGCTGGCTCACCGCTTCGTCATAAGCGATAGCCTGCGCCGCAGACATTCGAGAAGCACTACCTTGAGAGTCAAGAGCGACCCCTTCAAGCTCAGGCACCATTCCCCACTCCACCACATATTTGCGAGTCAAAGATCGTATCTGCTGAAGATCTCCAGCCCAGCCGGCGTCTTTCTCAAACCCCGCCAACTCTTGAGCAATTCGCCCCGAATAAATTGCTGCTAATCGATCAACGACCGAACGACGGGTTGGATTCCGCCCGAGCGCCCTGAGCTCTCGTTCGTATCGAGCATAGCCCAGAAAACCTCCCGACTTTGTTGAGCCAGCTTGAATCGTCACAAACGCCAGCTTCTCGCCCGTACTCGCTGAATCGTTTCCTAAGACATGTCCCACTTCATGAAAGGCCGTTGAAAGCGCCTCTGAGAATTCGGTCCTCAAGCGCTTAGCGGCAAATTCAGTGAGATCCTCCGATTTCGAGTAAAGAACTCGGTCCTTCGCACGAGCGCGCAACTCGAGCACCGTTGAATCTGACAAAGACGAGCGAGTTCGAAAAACCCGCCTCCCCCCTTGGTTGACCAGGTCGATCTCAATCATCACTTCTTCCGGGGCAATGCCTCGGCTCATGAGATCAATCGAAAACTCGGTCAAAGCCGCCTCAAGGCGATAATCAACCGCATTACGAACCGACCTGGCACCTTGGTCTTGGGTAAAGAATGCCCGAGCAAATTCAACATAAAACGAGTCGCTCACCGAAACCCGCAACCCCTGCTTGGCAAAAAATCCAAGGGTTTTCTCGACCATCTGTTTTGATATCTTCTGCATTCCCTCTTGCGTGAGCGGTCGATAAAGAATCAAATCGGCCTGCCTTCCAACAAAAGCTTCCGGAACTCCGGCCTGCACCATCAGAGCCCGAACTCGCGAACGCTCGCTATGCTCCCTCCAAACCGTTAAACGAAGATCATCAGAATCCAACCCTTGAAAAAGGTTTTCAGAGTCATTTCCGGTCCACTCGAAAATATACTTCGAAAGATCGTAAGTATGACCAGTTGCAGGTGACGTCCATCGCCCCTCATCAATCAGATCGTAGAATTTTTTGAAAAGCTGGTTCTTATTGGCGAGATCTTTCCCGCCCATGTTCGATGCCTCATCCATAATCAGCACAGCCCCTTCGGGATGATCCATCAAGGCCTGCTCAAATGGAGCAATTTTGGTCGATCCCACATGACCCGCGGGAGAGCCCATCACATTATTCAGCTCGCCCTCATAAATCACTTTGCCTAAAGCGAAACTAACAGCTCGGTCCGCTGATCCGTAAAGCGCCTCAGCCAAGGCCTTCCCCAGCTCAGTCTTTCCCGTTCCGGTAGAGCCAATCACAAAGAACGAAAGCGGCCTGGTGGTCCGGCCTCGGCGCGCTCGATGCGAGATCACCGCCTGAGCCACACTTTTGGTGACTTCAGGCTGCCCGATGATGCGACTATTCAGCACCGGCTCTAGCTCTCGAACCAAACGCTGGAGCTCCGGATCTTTAAACGGATTCCTCACCTCCACGCGTGGAATCATCGGGCTTCTCGAGAGCTGAAGTGGTTTTTGATTCCTTTCCACTTTGAGTTCTCGAACTGCCTCTCCCGTCGAGTGAACACTCACCCGCACTACTGCATCTGCGGTGATGCCATCAAAAACGAGCTGATTTCTCAGGTCCTTCAAGAAAGAGTCATAGCTTCGCTCCAGAGGACGAGCCCCATTCACTCGCACTCGCGAGGTCTCTACGAAATGCTTTGAGAGGCTTTCATCAAGCTCGATTTGAATGCCGTAATCTTTAACCGTTTCTGCAAGAAAGCGTTTCTCGACCACTTCTCGCACCACGCGAAGAGCGACGTCTTCGGTTACCGGAGCGGCAGCGGTATATCGGTCGATTCGATTCAACACGGGAAGAAAGTGCTTAAACTCGTCTCCACTCGAGATCGAACGCTGCCAGAACGACTTCAAGTCGTCTCCCTTCATCGAGGCGACCCGATCAAAGAGCTCTTTTGTCGACCATTTTTCGATTTGCTCTGGTGGAAAAAGAAGCGAATCACCGCGGTTCGAGGCAAAAACCACAAGGTGGCGATTCGCCCGTCGAGTTTTTCCGTCGCCCCCGGTGATCTGCCCGACATCCATGAACTCCATGATTTTTTCGAACAAATCGCGATGCGCACGCTCTGGCTCGTTGATGAGAATGACTCCCCCAAACTTTCCACGCGCAGGATCATCGAGCCACTCCATCAGAGTGCCTGAAGTCTTGTCACTGCTGATCACCCCGTTTGGGGCCCCCAGAAGACTATTCAGACTCAGACCACCTTCTTTGAACTGCGTGGCATCGATCTCAAAGAATGCTCCTGACCGGGGCAGTACTTTCTTGGCCAGAGCCCTTCCTGACTTCGACTTTCCCACTCCTGTGGGACCCATCACCATGATCGATCGAACAGGACGTTCACGATCCTGAAGCACGGCAACCCACTGACTGACGAGATCCTGAACAAGCCTTTCCTGACCAAAGACTTCTGAGTCGATCTCATTCACTAGTCTGCGCTCGTAATCGACCAAAGCCCGCGGGTTTCTAGGATCAACAGGAAAGCCCAGACGCTCCTGAATCCACTCTCCCACATCCCGTGCCGTCACCGTCTTACCGGGGGCCCCCTCGCGAAGGGTTTTCACAGAAATATCTTGTAACACCTTTACAGCAGAATCGATTCTGCCGCTCTCGGGAATGACACTGGTCGACTGACGGGCAACGAGCTCCAACGCTTGCTCATCGAATTGAATGCCATAGCGCTTCTCGATTTTTGGAACCCAGCTTTTCTTGAGAATCTGAAGGGCTTGTTCCACAGAAAACTCCGAGACCGGAATCTGCTGCAGACGCCTTACGATCGCTTCATTCTGCTTGAACGCTAGCTGAAACTCTTTGGAAGTAGTCGACCCTAAAAGACGTATCGATCGCGACTCGGAATCAAGGAAAGGCTTCATCGCTTCAACCTGAGCAGGTCCCAACGTATGAAGCTCATCGATATAGACAATCACGGGAATACCGGTTTTTTTCTCAACCGCTAAAATGGCACGAAAGAACGTCTCCAGGGCATCGCCTTGGGCTGAGGCTGAATCTGATTTCGCTAACCGCGAGATTCGAGCTGGAGTGGTACCAATCACTACGGCATTCGAAAGTTCGCTTTTAAACGCATTTTGCTCTGGAAATTCGCGGCGAAGAATCTTCTGAGCCACTCTCTCGGCGATTGTGGTCTTACCCGCACCGGCAGGCCCGACTAAAACCGGATTCTTCCCCTTAAGACGAGCAAGAGTATCGATCACAGCATCCGACTCGGCCTCTCGTCCAATGAGCTCTACCAGCTCACCTCGCGCCTCTTTCTCAGCCACTTCATCGGAAATAAAATCGCTGGTGCCCGTCAAAAAGACTTTCACTTCCGAGCCAATCACCGGATCGGCAATGAGCTCATCTCGAAGGAGGCGCTCAAACGATGGGGTAACCGTCTTTGACGGATTTCCTGATACTGGAGATGCCGCCGGTCCAACTCGACTTCGGCTGCTTAAGAGCGAGTCTGAAAAGAGCTTGGGCACGAGACTGGAACTCCCTCGCGCGTTCTGAAGTGCGGTCGAGTGCCCTGCTTCCACTCGCGTCATGTTTCTAGCGATAGCAGAACTGCTAAGCCTCGATTTTTCACGTTGAAACGTAGCCTCGAGCTGATCGAGCTCTGCTGCGAACTGAGAACTCGCCACTTTCGCCAAGGACTCATAGGCAGCACCGAGAATCCACGTATTAGGTCTGTCTTTAGCGAGCTCGGCCTCAAGAGTCTGAATCAGACTCAAGACCACTTCTTGATAGCGGAAATCTCCCAGACGAGATGCAGCGGCACTAACCACTTTAGGATCGGAATCACTGAGCTGAAGACGAAGCGCCCGTACCTCGTCTCTGATCGAGTCACTCACTTCGGATGCTGGGCTGCGGATGGGTGAAGAAGAAATCGCAGGCATGCCCCCAGCAGCCTCGTCGTGATAAGAACGAGAGGAGTGCACACAAGAGCTCAGAACAGCCAGCCCCAGAATCCACGATGAGACTTGCCTTTGGAAACGTCGAGGGCCTGCTGAGTCGATGATCGCCATGATCGGGGTTCTCCTCACAGCTTCTCGGATTTCAAGACACCAAACTCAACCCCTTTGTTTTTTCCCCGCGATTTTGTCCCCTAGTTATTTCCTGGCGAATATGTCCTCTGAACGGGTTTTCTAACTCTCTGATTTCACTATTGAGATCAGAGAGCTGGAGGCTCATGGAAGGGATC
>JBDLQW010000058.1:0-22779 GCA_039800365.1 Pseudomonadota bacterium | reverse complement strand
TTGGAAGCCCATGACGGCTTCGGCCTTGCGGTTTGCCATTGCCAGCTTAGCAATCTTCATCGGACTCCGTTTCTCAAAAAGACCAATCCAGGCGCCAAGGTCCCTGGGAGATTGGCGCCTGGTCGTCGCGACATCCACTGTTGGTTTCGGGTTCTTGTACCCGCTGCAGCTGATGGGACTCAAATATATCTCTAGTGGCCTCTCTTCAGCCGTGATGCTGCTTGCTCCCTTGATGGTAGTGGCGCTGAGTGCGCGAATTTTTAACGAGGTCCTGGACCAGAGCAAAGTGTTGGCTCTTGGGCTGGGTGTTTTCGGAGGACTGATCCTTCTGGGGCTTCACAATGGATTCATGGAGTCGGCAGAAGTGTCGCTGTACTTAGGAGTTGACCTCACCCTGGCGGCATCCATCTGTCTTGCACTTTCAGTGGTTTTTACGAAAAAACTAGGTGGTCGTATCGACTCTGGAAGTCTCACGTTCTGGTCGATGATGATTGGATTCGTCGAGTTATGCCTCATGGCGGTTGCCTTTGAAGAACCATCTCTCGTCAGTGCCTTTGATCTCGGCCATCTTACATCTTGGATAGCACTCGCATTTCTCGGTATCGTCTGTTCGGCTCTTTGCTTTTTCCTTTGGAACTGGGCAGTTACTTCAAGTTCATCAAAAGACATCGCATCTACCATGCACATTAAAACTCCGACGGCTGTTGTCTTGGGAGTTTTAGTCGCAGGAGAACCTCTCACTCCATCAATCGTCTTGGGCGCACTGGTGGTTAGCGCCGGCGTGTGGCTTTCTCAACGGCCTTCGAGGAGGGGAGTCTATCCCTAAAGATTACGGGTATTGTTTTTGTCATGAACTCACCTGGCCGAAAAAAAACGCTTCGAGCTATTTTTCCTGTCGGAAGTTTGAAGTCAGACGGAACTCTCGTTGATCCGTCAAATACCGACTCCCTCTGGCATTATTATCTTCTAGAGAACCTTGCTGCTGGTCTTTTGCGAGATGACTTTCGTGAGCCCTCTAGATTTCGCGGCGTTTTAGCGAGCCGTTGGACACAAGTTGATCCAAAACAATGGCGATTCGAGCTTTGGAAGGGATCCGCTTGGAGTGTTGGAAAGAACCCCGTCCCAAGTGCTGCTTTCGCCAATTCCTCTCGAAATGACGCCAAGAGATCTGTTTCAGACGCCGAGTCCAGATCTGTATCTCGCGCCGCCATTTCCGTTTGTGCGAGCTCAAAAAGAGGCGCTCAACCTCGCACCACAGCATCTCGACGGTGAGCTCTCGTCGATTTATTTTTTCTATTTTAATCCGAAGCATCCTCTTGCGAATGTCCGAACGGCACGAAAGACATTTGCGTCGCTATTGCATTGAGCGCTTGATGGGTTTTCAGATTTCGGTCTTCAAGCTGAAAATCAAATGATCCCCCCTGGCTATTCGGGCCGAATTCCTAGCTTTCCGATCACTCATTTTCAGAACTCCAAGGAGATCTCGTCGGAACAGAACCCCCTGGCTGACTGCTGATTCAGGCAGCTGGGTGCCGTTTCTTGAGGAGGCGAGAGGCCTCAGGTAGACCCCGTGGATCGTCTCAAGTTCTAGCAAAATCAAATGGTTATACATTAAGTTCAGGTGCGTTTGCGACACCCTGGGGACTCTTACTTAGCGGTTGACTCGATGTGTCACCCTCCAGTAAGACGCGATGCGTTAAGTTTTCAATCCCTGGAGAGTTATTATGATCATGAAGTGCTTCGTTTCGCAGCTCCGTACCCTTCTTGGGGTTAGTGCAGCCTTAGTCGCGTTTTTCCATCTCGAGGCTGCCCGTGCTGAGGTCGTTGAGAATGACCTCGAGGCCTCTTTGAAATCGGCAGAGCTCGGGGGGGCTGCTACAAAAGGTCAGGTCATCATTGCAGCCGTTCCTAAACAGCTGAACCGGGAGCAGCTCATCGCGCTGATTCGCAAAACGCTTCAGCCCCTTTTGGTAACGCACCCTGAGGTCACGGCCGACCTGCAGTCGCTTGCCGCCGCTCAGGCTATTTTGGATGATGCCGAAGAGCTGCGCTCGAACCGTAATTTCTCAGGTGGCCTTCTTTTGGCTGCCATTCCGGAGCTGAAAAAAGCCCTCGCGAAGGCGCTCGAAGTCAAGTCGGAAACTTTAAACGATCAGCAGATTCAAAAATTACTGATGGATTATGCGCGCCTCACGCTCTCGGGAGGGTGATGTCCCGCGAACGCTTCGAGCACTTTGGGGCAAGCCTCGTGCTTGGATCGCACCGGGTCTCGCATGGCTCGTGAGCTGCAATCTCGGAGGTGCCAGTGCCGCTCTGGCCTCTCCGTCATTTGGCCTCATCCCCACTCCCGTCTTAGATTTCGTACCGTGCTTTCAAGCCGAGGGATTTCTGACCATTGAACACTGGAATCAAACCCGAGAACAGTGGCAGCGTCAGCAACCGCGAATTCCTTCGCCTCGCATGGCGCTTCGGGGTTGGCGTGTGGTTCGAGAGTGGAGCGACTTCGCGATTCATTCGCTGCCAAGCGATAAAGGAGCTCATTGCTACTTGGGGTGTCGAATCGCCCAGGTTGCTGACTTGACGACGGCTCGGTACGCCGCATGGGAAAAAGAGCGCCGAGACCTCTCAGACTGCCAATCTAAAACGCACTTCGAAGAGGCAGATTTCACTGCCACGATGAGGGGCGCACAGATCGGGCTTGAAAGTCGATCAGAGGTAGATTGCCTGGCAGAGTGTCGCCAGCAGTTTTCAAACTGAGGCTGAGTCCTTATTAGGCTTCTGCTTTCTGACTTCGAATCTACCGTCAGGTTGCAGCGGTCACCACCGTAACGCCAATGGCTACTTCGCCTTCTTCTAACTCGACGCGCTCGACGTGAGAGCCGCGAGGCTCCTTCGACCACTCCCACTGCGTGATCAAGGCTTCGCTTTCTAGCATTCGGCGATGCGCCTGCACGCTCTCAAGCAAAACCCCTTCAACCGAGATTTCTAGCCTCACCCGATCATTCAAGCGAAAGCCCGCATTCTTTCGGGCTTGCTGAATTTTTCGAAGGACCTCGCGAGCCAAGCCCTCTCGCATCTGCTCTGGTTCTACGGTCGGGTCGAGCTCAATCGAAACTACTTGGTGAACCGCTAAGTGGGGATGCGTGCTCTTCGGAGCCCGTCGAATCTCAACTTCGGTCAGACTGATGGTTTCTCCTTCAACCGAAACCGTCTGGCCCGCTTCGAGACAGAGGATTTCGGGTAGTCCCAAAGACTGGATTGCTGCCGCGACGGCCTTCATTTTCGGGCCGAAGCGCTTTCCTAAAACTGGAAAATTCGCTTTGGCCGAAACCTGAACGTAATCGTCTTCTCGCGAGTCGTACTCAACCTGTTGAACATTCAGTTCTTCGGCGAAATAGGCCTCAAAACGCTTTAAGGTCTCGAGAACGCGTTTCTCGCGCTGAATAATTCTTAAACTCTTGAGCGGAATCTTGGCCTTTACGCCGATTTTCTCGCGCTGGTTTCGTCCCAGCATCACGAGCGCATCCATCACTCGCACCGCTTCTTCTAAGTCAGGTCGAATCAAGGTGGAATCGGATGATGGAAAAGGCTCGAGGTGGATGCTCTCTTTTCGTCCGCGGGGCGCAACCGATGCCAAATTCTGGTAAACGGTTTCAGCCATGAATGGCGCAAATGGAGCCATGACTGCCGACAACGTCATCAAGACTTCGTAAAGTGTCTCATAAGCATAGCGCTTAGATTCGTTCTCTGAGGCCAGGCCTTCAGCCCAGAAGTGAGAGCGATTAAAGCGAATATACGTATTGGTGAGGTCCTCGATAAACGAAAGAAGCGCCGGCACCACGTTGTACAGGCGATAGGCTGCCATCTCTTTCTCAGTGTTGGCAATGAGACCGTGAAGACGCGAGAGCACCCACTGATCAAGAATATTCGGTGATTGTCGGGCATCGCCTCGGGGCTTGAACTCATCAACATTGGCGTAGCCCACGAAAAACGAATACGCGTTCCACCACCGCAGCAAAATTCGCCGAACGATGTCTTTCACTCCATTTTCAGAAAAGCGCAGCTCTTGCGCTTTCACTACCGGCGAATCAATCAAGTACAGGCGAAGCGCGTCGGCTCCGTGTTTCTCAAGCACTTCCATCGGATCGGGGTAATTGCGCAGGCTCTTACTCATCTTCTTGCCGTCTTCGGCCAGAATCAGCCCGTTTACGATCACGTTCTTGAAAGGCGCCTCATCGAAAAGAGCCGTTCCGATCACCATGAGGGTGTAGAACCATCCTCGAGTCTGATCGAGTCCTTCGGCAATGAAGTCTGCAGGAAACCCTTTTTTGAATTCCTCAGCGTTCTGCCGAGGGTAACCCCATTGAGCGTAGGGCATCGAGCCCGATTCGAACCAGCAGTCGAGCACGCCTTCGACTCGGCGTAGCGGAGACTTGCCGGTGGGAGATGGAATTTCGATATGATCCACCACATCGATGTGAAGATCGTCGATTTTCTTGCCTGAAAGCCTTTCGAGCTCTTCTTGCGAGCCCACGCAAATCAGCTCGCCTTCGGGATTTCGCCAAATAGGAATGGGCGTGCCCCAGAAACGGTTTCGAGAAATGGCCCAATCGCGAGCGTTTTCAAGCCAATTTCCGAAGCGTCCATCGCGGAGATGTTCGGGCACCCAATGAGTTTTTCGGTTATTGGCTACGATTCGGTCTTTGATTTTCTCGACCGCCACGAACCAGCTCGATACCGCGCGATAGATCAGGGGCGTATCGGATCGCCAGCAATAAGGATAGCTGTGCATGATCGTCTCTTGCTTGAAGAGGCGTCCTCGCTTCTTGAGGTCTGCGATGATTTCTTTATCGGCTTCCTTCACGCGCTTTCCCGCGAAATCGGGAACGGCCTGGGTGAACATGCCGTCGTTATCAACGGGGTTGACCATCGGGATGCCTTCGCGCAGGCATGCGTAGTAGTCTTCTTCGCCAAAAGCAGGAGCCAAGTGTACGACCCCAGTACCGCTTTCGGTAGTGACGTGGTCAGAGTGAATCACTCGAAACGCGCCTTGTTCTGAGCGATCTGCAAAGTAGTTAAAAAGAGGCTCGTAGCGAAGTCCGATCAGGGTTTCACCCGAAACCGTCTCAAGAACCTCGATTTCAGCCTGCGGCTCTTTCCATGAAGCTGAAACAAGGGCCGCTGCAAGGATGTAGATTTTTCCGCTGTTTTTCTCACGTACTCGCACGTAATCGATCGAGCGTCCTACGGCTAAGCCCAAATTGCTAGGTAGGGTCCAAGGAGTGGTGGTCCACGCCAGGATGAATTCGTTCTCGCGCCCTAAAACGGGAAAAGCCACCGTGATCGCGGGATCTTGCACCTGTTTGTAGTTCAGGTTGGCTTCGAAGTTCGAGAGGGGGGTTGAGACTCCCACCGAATACGGCACTACTTTGTATCCTTCGTAAATGAGGCCTTTTCGGTGCAGTTCTTGAAATACCCACCAGACGCTTTGCATGAAATCGACGCTCATCGTGAAGTAGGCGTTTTCCATGTCGACCCAGCGCCCGACACGGCGAACGGTTTTCTTCCATTCCTGCGAGTACCTCTGAACAATCGAGCGGCAGGCAGCGTTGTATTTATCAACGCCCATTTCTAGAATCTGTTTTGAGCTCTCAAGATGATGAGCTTTGTTGATTTCGTACTCGACCGGTAGTCCATGACAGTCCCACCCAAATCGTCGAGGTACGCGATGGCCTTTCATGGTCCAGTACCGAGGCACAATGTCTTTAAGTACGCCCGCCATGATGTGGCCGTAGTGGGGAAGGCCCGTAGCGAAAGGCGGGCCGTCGTAAAAGCTATAAGGTTTGGCAGTGGCCGAAGCTTCGAGCGTTTTCTCGAAAATCTTCTTTGAGTCCCAGTACTCGAGCACTTGGTTCTCGAGTTGAGGGAGGTTTACTTGGGGGCTTACGGGCTCATAGATGGGTTTAGACATG
This sequence comes from Pseudomonadota bacterium, assembly GCA_039800365.1. Taxonomy (GTDB): domain Bacteria; phylum Bdellovibrionota; class UBA1018; order UBA1018; family UBA1018; genus CAIOHW01. The sequence continues at coordinate 16,807 of JBDLQW010000058.1, read as the reverse complement.
CGAGTTCGCAGCTTAGCAGGCTTGCCAAGAGGGCGGCAAGGCCTCCATGATCGAGACTCGAATGAAGCAATCCTCGATAAGCGCTCTTTCTCGCGAGCTTGAAGTGTTGTGTGAGATCGTGAGTTTTCCGAATCTCTCGTCTGCCTCTCTTCAGGTCGGCATCAGCCAACCCCAGCTGTCTCGGATCATTGCCAAGATCGAGAGGGCGCTCTCGGTAAAGCTTCTTGATCGAGACGTTCGTCGAAAGGCCTCCTGGACGGCGCTCGCAACCGAGCTGGCTCAGACCTATCGGCGGCACCAAAGGCATCTGCAAGCCGAAGTGGCAGGCTTAATCGAGCATTCGCCTACTCGGCACCTGAGGTTTGGCGCTCTCGAGGGCCTGCTGGCTTTGGCTTCTGATCTGGGGCATCGAGCTTTACGGGTCACCGGAATGAAGACCTTGGAACTCGACATTCTTGACCTCAGCGAGCTTGAGGATCGCTTCCTTCGTGGGGATCTCGATTTGATCCTGACGATGCGAGAACCCGGGCGTCGCAAATTTCGGTACTCTCGAGTTCTCGGACATCAGCTTCTCGAGGAGGTTCGGAAGCCTGCTCGAGAGGTCGAGACGCGAATTCACAGCGCCTATGAGTTTCGCGCCAAGCAAGCGCGCGACTCAACCGAGGCGGGGCCACTTCCCCAAAAGACGCTGATCAGTAACTCATTGGCCTTACGTCGGTACTGGGTTGAGAACTATGGGGGCAAGGGGTTCTTTCCATCGCAGCCGTCGGAGAGAAAAGCCTCTCAGTCTGGTGGAACGCCGGTTTTGCTAGTGGGGTCAGAACTCTTAGCTCCCGAGCTGTGGAAGGCGATTTTGTAAGTTCAGGGCTCGCACTTGCTCGAGAACTCGAGCTGTTCGGATGGACTCCTGGGCGGAAATATGCGGGGTGGCTTGTCGCTCAATGGCGTCCCCAAAGTTTTCAAATTGAAGCTTGAATTGCTCGCTCCAGTTGTAGGCCTTTTTGACGAGCAGGGGGTGGGGTTTACTGTCATCATCAATCAAGATTAGAGAGAGGTCGCCGTCGGATTGAGGCTCGTTTCGAAAAGCGACTATGGTTCCGGCCTCAGTGCAAATCTCCCAAACATTAAGCGAGGGCCGGTCGATACCGCAGCGAATGATCGCCTTGAGCCCCGAGGTGAAAGATAGGCTGAGGCACGTTTCGACGACCAGGTCAGCATCTTGTTTGGATTCAAAAACGGTCACTTCTGGATCAGAGGAATCGCCAAGCAGCAAGGCAACCCAAAGTACAAAGTCTATGGGATAGCACCCTAGGTCTTCAACAGCGCCACCGCCCGCTTGGGGTGTACGCCTGGCAGAGTCGTGTGTTTCTAGATTAAAAAAGAAGTCGGCTCGGATCTCTCGCGTTTTGCCAAACTTTCCGGAACGGACGGCGTCGACCATGGCAATAATTTGCGGGTGGAAGCGATACATCAGGGCTTCCAGCAGAACGAGGTTTCTCTCATGTGCGATTTCGAACAGCCGAGAAGCATCATGGGCCCGTAGCGTCAGTGGTTTTTCACAAAGGACATGTTTTCCGGCATGAAGGGCTTGTTCGACCAGTGCCGGGTGGTCTGCATTCAGAACGGAGATATAAACAGCCTGGATGTCAGGATTTTGGAAAATCTTTTCATAGGATTCGGCCGCTTTTACTAAAGTTGCTTCCGTAAAGGATTGAAGCCGCGCCGGGTCTTTTGAGGCGCAAGCAACCACTTCGATTCCCTCAACCTCCCGGATTACGGGAAGGAGTCTGCGAGCAATTTTACTGGCGCCGATTAAACCGAGTTTCATAGCCCTCCCCAAAAACGACAAGGCCGCGCTCTCGAAAACCGAGAAGCACGGCCTGGATCAATCGAAAAAGTAAAAACGCTTAACGGCAGACGGTCAGCTGTTCAACTTCTTTCACCGTTTCGGGGTAAGTGCCCGAGGCCTGAGCCACTTCGCTCCAGCTCCGATCAAAAAGCTTTGCTGTGACGTCATAATTGCGTCGAATCGTGGTGGTTTCAACCCATTGCGTTCCCGTGCGGGGCGATTGGCGCCACTGATCGTTACAAACGACCCGACCACCTGATTCCCAGCAAGTCGTGTAACGCTCATCGACGAAATAGGTGCACGTTTCTCGGCTACGAACCGACTCACGAGTTTCGCACTCAGGAGCGCACCGGAGTTGTTGCGATACGGTCACTCCCACGTTTTGGCCCGTCTTCTCGGGGTGAGCGGTGACTTGGCCAGTCTTCTTATCGAGCTTTGCCCCAGAAAACTCGATGGTGTCTGCGCCCAATTGAAGTTGAATGCGCTTCTTACGGCCCAAGTAAGTGGCCGACCCTGATGTCGACTGTCCTGCTTCAAATACCACGGGCTTCCCAGAAGTGGCCGTGAGTTCAAATTTCTGGGACGCCTTGAGCTCAACGGGGTAAGGGCCCACCGTCTTGCCGCAAGCAGTGAGCGCCAGTGCCGAGCTGAGCAAAAGAGTTGAACGCGCGAAAAAAGTCGACATGTGGAAATCCTCCGGTGCTTTCAGATTTGGCCTAGCGACCGGCTCTCTGTAAAGGAGATTCTCGGGGTCTGGCTTGACTCTGGGGTTCAGGGTAGTCTGTGCAGCATGAATACTCGAGAGTGCTGGAGGCCAGGTGCAGGTATCAGGAACATCTTGAGTCGTTTTTTAGGGCATTTGACCGCTTTTTTGTGCCTCTGGGGAGTTGTGGGCCAGACTCAGGCTCGTGCCGCAGATCTATCGCCTTCGGCCTGTTTGATTCGCGCCTCTGATGGTCCAGTGACCGTGGCGCATGCGGCTAGCAAGCGTGAAGGTTTTTTTTGTTGGGGGCTGCTTCATGCTCGCGAGCGAGGGACTCAAATGCAAGTGCTCCGTCAAACGGGGCGCGGGCGTTTAGCTGAAGATCGGGGCATGGCCTTTGTGAAGGGCGATTTCTTGCTTCGGCTTTTAGAAATCGAAAAGCGCGCTCAAGCCTTAAGTCTTCAAATCGTGGGTGAGGACCGTGCGTGGCTCGAAGCGTACGCTGAGGGCGTGAATCAGGGAAATCCGGCTGTATTCTCGCAAGACCCCTGGAGAGTCGCAGACACGGTTTTATTGCTGTTGCTTCAGTCGTTTGATCAGACTCGTCGGACCTTTGAGCAGGATTTGGCCACAGATCGTCATCTCAGGTCGGGGCATCCGCTAGAGCAGTCTTTTCCTTGGGAGACCCCAATTCTCAAGCCAGGCGAGTACACGCTCGGGGCACAGGAGGCATGGACTCGCCTACCGCCCCGGAATCAGGTGCTTCCATTCTCGCCCGAAGACCAGGCGTCGGGCAGTAATAACTGGGTTATTGCGAAAAAACACACGCGTTCGGGTAGTGCACTTTTGGCGAATGATCCCCATCTGCAACTGAAAAGTCCGCCGTTTTGGCATTGGGTGAAAGTGATTTGGCCCGGTGTAGAATTCACAGGATCGAGCTTGCCGGGGGTTCCTTTAATCGCCAGTGGGGCGTCGACTCATTTGGCTTGGGGTTTGACGAATTCTTTCATTGATGTGGCGGATGCGGTTTTGGTTTCGAAGCAGGGGCTTTCTCTTCGAAAGATTCGCCCTGTGGTTTGGGTGCGACGTTTTGGAATTCGGTTCCCCATCTTTTGGAAGCACTTTGAGATTGTGAGCGGGGCTGAGGTTCCAGTGCTGCCGCTCGAGTCGCCTGATCCCGCTTCGGTAATCGCTTTGCGGTGGAGTGGGTTTGACCTCACGGCCGCCGATTTGAGTGCGCTCTGGCGCTTGGATGAAGGCAAGCGTGTTGAAGACTTTGATCAGATTTTATCTCGGGTCGGAGTTCCGAGCTGGAACTTCGTTTTTGCCGACACTTCGGGAAAAATTGGCTATCGCGCCGTAGGGCGCTTGCCTAAGCGCTCGTGGAAGCCCCAGGGAATGCTCGAGCAAGTCTCTCCCTCCGCTCTTCGATTCACGGATTTTCTTTCGCCTGAAGAAGCTCCGCATCTGCTGAATCCCGCCCGGGGTTGGATCGCGACAGCCAACCAAATTCAATGGCGGTCAGATTCGCGTTTTTCAGTGGGTTCTGCTCACACCGAGTCGTTTCGTGCCTTTCGCATTGAGGAAAAGCTCAAGCAGGGGCTTTCGGCAAAGCACGATCTCGAAAGTATGAGAAGAATTCAGTGTGATGCTCAGGCAGTCGATGCGCGATTTTTATTACCCGTGCTCTTGCCGCATTTAGAGCCTTCCGCTGAAGTCACCAGACTTTCTCGGTGGGATTTTGAAGCGGGTTTGGATTGCCAAGAGTGCGCCCTATTTCGACTCTGGATGAAAGCGTTGGGCGATCCTCAGTGGGTTTATTCGCGAGCTTTAGAAGGAAAACCTGAGTTTCGCGCCGAAGCGCAAGCTGCATTTCATCAGGCGGTCGAGGTGCTGCGTCGCCGGTATCAGAATCCGTGGGTGAAATGGGGAGCGGTTCACCGGGCCGTCTTTCCGCTGACAGAAGCGCTGCGGCCTTTTTCTTTGACGATGGAGGATTCGCTTTCAACCATTGGGGATGATCATAGCGTGTCGCCAGGGTCTTCTGATTGGATCGAGCAAGCAGGTCTTTTCTCGCATCATTCTGGCCCTTCTCAACGAATGGTCGTTGAACTTTCGACTCCTCCGCGCATTCATTGGGTGCTTCCGGGGGCCAACCGGGCAGCCGGCGCGAGCCATGGGGTCAATGAAAAAGAAAAAGCAACCAGCCCAGAGCGCGAAGCTTGGGCTGGTTGCCAGTTTACCAGCGAGAGCAGTTCGGGCGTAGCGCCTCAGGGGCATCGATAAGAGCCACCGAGCCAACACGCTCATAAATGATGCGAGTGAACTGGGATGTGCTTAAGAAGTTGTCGTAATCTCGTAGAACTCGAGAGACTTCGAACTGTCGGCACTGTCGAGTTTGACAGAGGCCTTCGACTTGAAACTTCAGCTCATTGAGTTCGCGCAAGAAGGCTTCTTTTTGCGATTGAACCTCATGCCGCTCAAGATACCCTTCGCATCTCATGAAGCCATCTGCGCGACGAAAGGCGCACTCTCCGCGGGCAAGCAGATCTCGTCGATACGCGAGTCGCTGCAGCTTTTGATCGAAACCCAGCGTCGAGCATGAAGAGCCATCGGGGTAGCCGGGATATCCGGGTCCAGGATAGCCAGGTTGACCTGGGCCGCCGGGAGGAAGGGGGGGCGCCGGAGGTATGGAGTTTCCGCACTGAATGGTGATCGGTCCCTCGCGAGAGTCGAAGACCGTGGTGCTTTGGCCCTGCTGAAGCCAGATCGTGCGCTGAGCGTGCTCCCAAGCGAACGTTGCGCTTTCGGCGAGAACCGTCGCTAGCAGGATGAACCAGAATTGAAGAATGCGAACGCCTCGAGAGGTTCGCGGTAAATGAGTGCTCATGAGTGAAATCCCCCTATTGAGAAGCGCGATGAGCAAGGGGCATGCCGCCTGGAGAGAGGCTTGTGACCGCGATTTTGATAAAAAAAGGTGTCAGAATGGCTCTGTTGGAAGCGGTTTTGACTTCCGAACTGGTGTCGAAATGATGCTAAGGCTCGGTTCGACCAAGTCAGTTCCTCGGGGTTCCAGAGTCGATGGCGTTGTGGCGTGGTTGTAGCGCTGTCGGGGGTGTTCACATACGTCGCCTTAAAACCGGATTTGTTGGCTGGTCTGGCCCTTAGGCGCAATATTGACGTCGTGTCTGAAATGGCGTACAATTCAGACACATGGTCTATGAGCGTCTCCTGCAACTTCCAAAGAATCACAGCTTCTTTCTTTTTGGGGCACGAGGCACCGGAAAATCTAGCCTTCTGGAGGGCTGGATGGACGAGCTCCGAAAGAGCGCCCTAAAAATCGACCTCATTCACATTGACCTTCTCGACCCTCGAACCGAGGCTCGTTACTCCCTGGATCCCGGCCTTCTTCGCGAGGAACTCGAGGCGGCTCCCTCCGGACCGCGATGGTGCGTGATTGACGAAGTTCAGAAGGTTCCGGCGCTGCTTGACGTCGCCCATTGGGCAATGCACCAGAAAAAAGCAAACTTTTCGCTGACTGGGTCTTCAGCAAGAAAACTCAAAAGGGGGGCGGCTAATCTGCTCGCGGGACGAGCCTTCAATCTCCATCTCTATCCCTTGACGATGCGGGAACTGGGAAAAGACTTTCATCTCGAAAGCGCTCTCCGGTTTGGCACACTCCCTGGTCTCACCCATCTCGATTCAAGCGCCGATAAAAGTCGATTTTTGGACGGCTATATTCAAACCTACCTGAAGGAAGAGATTCAACTCGAACAGATTGTGAGAAACATTTCGCGTTTTAGGCGCTTCCTGTCCTTCGCGGGGCAAATGAACACGAAAGTTCTCAATTTTTCTAAAATTTCAGCCAGTTCCGGTGTGGATCAAAAAAGCATCAATCGCTACTTCGAGATTCTAGAAGACACCCTCATTGGAACCCTCCTGGAACCGTATGAGCCCTCGATTCGTGCCCGACAGCTTAAAAAGCCAAAATTCTATCTTTTCGACACGGGTGTCGCCTGCCAGATGCGTGAGGATTTCCAGGGACGGCTCATTCCATCGACCTCACTTTTCGGGGAGCTCTTCGAACAGTGGTTCATCATGGAATGTCACCGCCTTCGAGACTACTGCGAAACTCGCGATCATTTTTCTTATCTCCGCACCAAGGACGATGCAGAAATCGACTTGATCATCGAACGTCCCGGGCAGTCCCCCATCTTGATCGAAATCAAATCATCGACTTCAGTCGGCGACCACGATCTGAGACATATTCGAGCCTTATCGCGCTCGCTCAAGCACTCTCGGGCGATCGTGGTCTCTCGAGAAAGTCGGGCGAGGAAAGCTGCAGGTGGCATCGAGATTCTTCCGTTTTCTCAGGCCCTGCGGGAACTCTATCCCAAAACCTGACCTCGCCGCAGAACCAGGCGGAACAGGGCGCCGCCATGACCGGAATACGCAGCAGTCTCTATTGCCGTATCTTCGTTGAGGATGAAGGTGCCAGCGGAGTTGGCAAGTTTTCGATAAATTCGCCACTTCCAGTGGCAGTCACTGGGCTGGGGCGAGCCGCGTTGTTGTAGCGAAGCGAATCCAGTCCTAAGAGGCGCTCTGCCTCCAGAACGAAGTTTCCAACGGGATCTCGAAGGCCCCCAAAAGCAGTGAGCACGATCGCCTGAACCTCAGGGGTTTGGCAGTCTTCGGGCAGTTGCCAGTGCGTGAGAAGGGTGGCTCCAGCGGCGTGAGTCCAACCATATTTTTGAAAAACCCCCTTTCCGGTTTCGTTGCGAAGCTGAAGCGAGTCGAGCAGCTCTTTGAAAGTCTTTCCAGATTTCGTGAAGGGTTCACGCGGCGCCCGGGCAAGGAGTTGGCCTGCTAGTCGCGCGAAGTGATGGGCTGTGGACTGCTGGCGGCCGGGCTCGTCTGAGTTTCGGAGGCGATCTTCGGTATCGGTAAGTCCGCTGGGGTTTTGAAAATGCGTTAAGAACGCCCCTGGAACCGAGGGAATGCTCTCATCTGTTAAGAAAGACCGTGCGACGTCGTTCATTTCACGAACGAAGGCTTGGTGCGAACCCCTCGAGGCGCGTGCTAAAGCCGAAGCTGCTGCATTCGAGCTTTGCTCGAGCAAAGTTTGTACAAGTTCTCGAACCGTCGCGGTCTCGCCCACTTGAATCAAGCGACCGTCACGTCGCTTTGCGGGATTGCCGTCGTTTTCGCGGTCAAACCAGTCATCCTCAGAAGTGTAGAGAACGGGCGTCTCGAGATCGAGCGCACGAGTCGCGATCCAAGCGGTAAGGACCTTTTGAATCGACGCCATGGGCCTGCCCAGATCGGCATGAGATTCAAAAAGCTTTCGAGTGACCAGCCCTTGAGCATTCAAAGCCAAAAGCGCGACGGATGGAGGTTGGGCAGCAAAATCTGGGTGCCCGGGGCCAGACAAATACCTGCGCACCCCTTCTTCGAGGCGACCCTGTGAGGGCTGCAAATTGAAAGGAAGCGAGCAGGGAGCTGGCTTTTTGGGGCCGAGAGCCTGAGCTTGATGAAAGGGATGAAGCGAGTCGAGCAGGAACAAGGAGATCAATGAGGTCAGAAAAATCATCGGCCTGCTCAGCATGCTTCTCTTTCGCAAACCCCTGCGGTTCTGTAAAGCTAGGGTCTATGAAGTTCGAGATTCATGAAGGGCAGTGGTCGTGGCTGATTCCTCATCAAGAGCGCGGGGCAGTGATTGTCGTGGCGCCTGACCTCGATCTTTCAGATGTCGGGCATCAAGTCGCACAAGATCATCAAGAGCAGATTTCGGCCTGGATCTCGGATGGGCTTTTGTCTCGCCCACAAGAAGCCCAACTTTCGATATGGACTGAAAATCCTGAGATTCGCTTTCGCTTTCTCATCGTGCAGCCTTACGTCTTGATTCAAGAGCTCGGGCACTGAGGGCTCAGGGCGTGGCTTCGGGCCGCTCTGCCTGCCGAAGCGCCAAGCGCCACACAAGCTTGAATCAGGAATCCGCCGGTCGGGGCGTCCCAATTGAGCATTTCGCCAGCACTATAAACTCCGGGAAACTTCCGCAGCATCAGCTGGTCAGTGACTTCGCTCCAGTCTAAACCCCCGCTCGAAGAAATCGACTCGCTTAGCGGGCGTCGCGCTTGAAACGAGATCGGAAGTCTTTTGACCAATCGGGCGAGCGCCCGAAGATTGCCGTGAATCTCATGACGCTTTTCTGGGGGAACGAGGTGAAAAACGAGCGCAAGGGCGCCCGGGCTTAAGCCCCCGCGTTTTTTTAAGCGACGAAGTGGCGAGAGGTTCTCCTTAAGTGGCGCCGAAAGGTGCTGAAATAGCGCCTCTTCTGAGAGGTTGGGCTTGAGGTCGAGCCATCCCGGGCCGGCTGCCCCAACAAAATAAACCGGTGTGCCTTCGAGGCCATAGCGAGTGATCACGATCTCGCCCTGTCTTTTTCCGAGTCCGGTTTCGAGCGCGCAGTTCTTAATGGGAAGCCCCTCGGCTTCCCGAAGCAGCTCGGGGGGAAGGTCGAGCTCGAATCCACAGTTCGACGCTACGAATGGCAGCACTTTTAGCCCTTTTTTCTCGAAAAGCTGGGGCCAGCGAGGCCCTTGATCTTCCCAGCTCCCCCCTCCAAGTGCGAAGACCACGGCATCGAAGTCTTCGTGTTGAATCGTGCGAGGCCCGGGGGTTTCTGTCGCGCTCTGGAGGTCATTGGTCTCAAAGGACAGTAAAACGCGTCTATCAGGGGCCACTTCAAAGTTCACGCACTCAAGCCCCGTGTGAATCCGACATCCTGCGTGGCTGAGCGCTGTGCTCCAGCTAGATAACAGTCGCGAGGCCTTCATTTCTCGAACGAACCAACGCCGCGAGGTGCCGACAAAGACTTCATGACCGAGAGATCTTAGGAATTCAATCCACGCTTCAGCAGGATAGTCGCGTAAATGCGGTTCTAGGAACGGAAGCGATGCGGGATCGCGATGGGCATAGATGGCGAGAAATTCGTCGATAGGGGCATCGTGAGAGACGTTGAGTCCTGAACTTCCGGCGATCAAAAGCTTGCGCCCTAGTCCTTTGCGCCGCTCAAATAAATGTACTTCAGTCTGACCTCCGGTCAGTGCCTGGGTAGCAGCCATGAGTCCCGCGGGGCCCGAGCCAATCACGGCGATTCGTCGAGTCATGAGTTCATTCCGTTCCTTGGTCTTCGTGGGCGGTGCCGCTAATCTCGCTCAATGGCGCAAAGTCGACGATTCTGAGAACCGCTCTGCCTGAGGATCGAGACTCAGAAATGCGAATTTCAAATCGAGCGACCCAGTCGTGATGCCCTTGCTGATCTAAAAGAACTTGTTCAGCGGTCCAGGTGTCGGAATGTCCTTGGTGCAGCTTGAGCCAGCGAGGAGCACGAGCCTCGGGGCTTGTGAGCAAGGGACCGTTCTCGCGATGAAACTGCAGGACTCGTGACAGGAGTGCCTCGGGCGTCCATTGAAATTCGCTCACTAACTCTAGCCACTCCGGAATTTCTTGAAGCTCTCGCAACGCCGCCGAAGCCTCACGACTAAGCGACGAAGGGGTATCGTTCGAGACGGGGGTTCCCAGGTTTTGAACGGCACGAACGCTGAGCGAAAGCGCTCTGACTCGTTTGAAGACTTCATTTCGAATCATCGTCTGGAACTCACGCCTGCGTTGGGGGCTATCAATCGAAAATTCGACGGGCACTAAGCTCTCAGGACCAACTGACGAGGAGGAAGAGGCAGAGTTGGGGTTTCGCAAGCGTTCCCATTCGGTCAGAAGACTTGAGTCAGTAGAGCGAATGATTTCGCGAAAATAATCAGTCATCGCGAAAAGTTCGTCGTTCTTCGAGAGCTCGGGCACGTTCTGCAACAGAGTCTTGTACACTTCTGAGAGGTAGCGCAAGAGCAGTCCCTCGGAGCGCTGTAATCCGTATTCGCGAATATACTCTCCAAAAGAGTGAAACTGCTCATACATCTCGCGGGCAATCGACTTAGGGTGAATCGTTTCTTGAGTCACCCAGGGATGAGCTTCCGCGAAGGCGTTGAAGGTGGTGTAGATGAAGTCCGCCATCGGCTTGGGGTGCTCGATCTTCTCAAGCTCTTCCATTCGTTGTTCGTACTCCACGCCCTCCATTTTAAGTTCAGCCAGTTTCTCGGTCTTGAGCCGATCGACTTGCTTGCGGAGAATGGTGTCGGGGTTTTCTAAAATCGATTCGACCAGAGAGAGAATCTCGAGCGAGTACTCGGGTTTGCTCGAATCGAGGGCCTCGATGGCGTCCACCATGTAAAGCGAAAGCGCATGGTGCAGCGAGAAATCCTCTTGAAGGTCGAGGTTCAAGCGAAGTGGGTTGAGCTCAACAATCTTGCGGTCAACTAGCGCGCGAAAGAGGATCCAGCTCTGGCGTCGCCAGTGGTTTTTTCTTACCGGGCTTTCATGAGAGTCGCGGATCAGCCGAGCCATATCCTGGCAGCAATCATGGGCGTCGTTTTTTCCTCGTGAAAGGACGTGAAGCAGGACCGCGTGATTGACGTGAAAGCGCGAAACGAGGGGCTCGGGTTCGCCGTCGATGAGTTTCTGGAAGGTGCTTTTGTCCCAGTGCGCGTAGCCTTTCGGCGGGGGGCCTTTCTTAACGAGCTTTTTGAGCTTTTTAGGGTCGCTTCCGGCCTTGGCCTCGTTCTTGAGGTTCTCGATGACGTGTTCAGGGGCTTGAACGACTACAAACCCTTGGTCATCAAACCCCTTTCTTCCCGCTCTGCCAGCGATCTGTTTGAAGTCGCGAACGCTGAGAATCGAGGTTTTTTCGCCATCGAACTTACAGAGCTTCGTAAATAGTACGGTTCGAATGGGAACATTCACGCCCACGCCCAAGGTGTCGGTTCCTAAAATGACTTTGAGAAGTCCCTTCTGAGCCAGTTTTTCGACCAGGATTCGATACTTCGGAAGTAACCCTGCGTGGTGGATTCCCACACCGTGGCGAATGAGGCGTGAAAACTCTTTTCCGTAAGGAGATTCGAAGCGCTCGCTAGCGACGAGGTCGGCGATTTGGCGTTTTTGCTCTTTGCTACAGAAGTCGATGCTCAAGAAGTCTTGTGCTCGTTCGGCGCACTCGCGCTGGGTGAAGTTGACGACGTAGACGGGCGCTTGCCCCTGTTCGACCAGTTTACGTGTTACATCATGTAGCGGTTCGTCACTGTACTTAAATTCTAGAGGGACTGGTCGTTGAGTGGAACGAATCACAACGCTCTCGCGTGCGTTCAGCTGAGTGAGTCGCTTTTCGAATTCGGTGGTGTCGCCCAAAGTTGCCGACATCAGTAAAAACCGAGTCTGTGGCAGACAAAGGAGCGGAATTTGCCATGCCCAGCCGCGGTCACGGTCAGAGTAATAGTGAAACTCATCCATGATCACATCGTTTACCGGGGCACTTTTTCCCCAGCGAAGCGCATCGATTGCTAGGATCTCTGCTGTGCAGCAGAGGATGGGAGCGTCGGGGTTTACCGAGGCGTCTCCAGTGATCATTCCCACGTTTTCTGGGCCGAAATCACGGCAAAGCGCCAAGAACTTCTCGTTCACTAGGGCCTTGATGGGACAAGTGTAAATCGAGCGTTTTCCTTCGCAAAGAGACAGGTAATGAAGCGCCAGCGCGACCAATGATTTACCTGATCCGGTGGGCGTGTTGAGAATGACATTTTTTCCCGAAAAGAGCTCAAGTATGGCCTCTTCTTGTGCGGGGTAAAGCGAAACCCCCTGGTCTCGAATATGCTCGAGCAGGACGTCTAAAGGATTGTCTGAGTTCGGGATCAATCGTCTTTGGGTGTCGGCTGAAGTTGGGGTTGCCATCAGAGGTTCTCCAAAAGCTGCATGTGCTGAAACCATCGCTCTGCCCAGAAGCTCGCTGGTCCGTGCTGAATGGGGTCATCAGGAAGCGCTAGCAACTGTGGTGGACTTTCGGCAGGGCAGGGGGGCCGGCTGGTGGTGGTCTTGGGCTTTCTTGAGAGAACGCTCTTTCTTTGGGACTCGAAGTGGCGCCCGATTGTGAGCGAATTTCTTTGTTGCCACACCGGATTGGTGCGTTCGACGAAGCGTCGATCTAACCGAAGTGCGCGTTCAATGGCATCTTGGGTTGATCTTGCGCTACCAAATAGCATTCGGCAAAGCACAGGAATCTGTTTGGGGCTAAAGCCCTCAAGATTGAGGTAAGTCGAGTACATCGTGGCCAAAAGCGCTTGTTTTCGGTGAGGCGAGCGACTTCGAAAGGTCGCTGCTCCCGGGTCGTAGATGGCCCCAGAAAGATAAAGCGCGTGCGAGATTTTTCGCTCGAGACGATCGCTCAAGACCATGTCGGTGACGACGACGAGGCTTTCGCAGAAGTTCAGTGCTCGTCGCTCGAACTCTTGGCCTCGCTCAGGAGGGGGTAAAAAGCGCCACAGCAGTCGGTGGTTCTGTTCATGAAAAACGCTTGTCGTATAGGTTCGTAAATCCTCAAGCCGACAGTCGGGTTCAGACCGGTCGGTTGCCGTCCAGATCAGTTCGTCTTCGAAAGGGGTATACTGAATTCGATTCTCGAGCAGGATTGCGCCGGCCAGGCTTCGAGGTGAAGACAAGAGCGCCGGTTCGAAGCACCCACCTTGGCCGATGAAACGCTCGCGGCTTAATCCGTAAAGAGGGCTTTGATTCAAGAGCAAACGATCAAAAGGCTGCTGTGCGAGCGCAAGCTGGGCAAACTTAGCCCCCTGCAGGGCAGGAAGACACCGGCTTTGCCTTTTGGCAAGCAGCTGAAAAGGGGTTCGAAGGTCGAGAACGCGTTTGCGGGGCGGCATAGAGGTATTGGGTTACCGCAGCTTTGTGGGATTGGAAATTGTAAGTGCGCTAGGTATGCGATTGGTCGGGCGAGTTCTCGGGCGCATGAGCAGGCGACACGAGGTAAGGCTAGTGATCGGCATCGGGATGGCGCTGTTTTTGGTTGCTTGCCAAGAAGAGCCTGTGGTTCGGCGTGGCGCAGGTGCGGCAGCGTTTCTTGAGTACGACTCTGAAGTGAGCAGTGATGAGCGCCAGATGGTGGATTTGGCGGTGGCCTATCTTGCCGAGCGCGCACTCGAGGGCGGGCGGGTTCCTTGGTTTAAAGACCTCTTTGGTGGGGGTGATTCCTCGGCTCTTCTTCGGTTTTTGGCAGAGCGTGTTCGAATGGTTTTGTCCGAAAAAACGGAGGTCGATTCGAGGATTCGCGTGACAGGGGGGTGGCAGTCTCGAGCCGAAGAGCAGAGCGGTCGGGGCGCAACGAATCTGGCGTCACTTTGGTTTCTCAATGAGGCGCTTGCTCCTGGAGTCTTACGGTTTGAGATCAATCGGCGTTGGGTGGCGTTTGACTCGACCCGAGTGGGGCTGGTTCAGCTGGGTCCTGCGCTGAAGCGGGTTCCGCGTCTGGTTCAAGCGGGAGTCCTGCTTCATGAGGCACGCCACTCGGATTGCACTGGAGGCGTTTGGAGATCTGACATTGAGCGCGTGAAACGCGGCGAGGACCCCGAAGGCGTGGCTTGCGGCCACCTTCATATTCTTTGTCCGGCCGGTCATGACTATGAGGGGCTTTATGCCTGTGATCAGGAAGCTTGGGGGGCGTATGCCGTGAATTGGATTTATTTTCTCGCTTTGAAGCGGGCGTGTCGAGACTGCACCTTTGAGGAGCGCAGTGTTGCTGAGCTTGCCGCTTTAGATGCCGCCTCTCGGCTTTTGTTGGGGGCTCAGGCGATGCTGGGGGGAAGTCATGGCGTTCCAGATATGACCAGCTCAACTGCGGTCTTAGAGCGCTAGAGGAGTTTCTCGAAACGGAAAGTCCCCCGATGGAAATCCATCGGAGGACTTTTGAAGACCCGCTTCCTTCGGTTGAGTTGCGTAAAGCCGATCAGCCTAGGGAATTCCGCTCTAACTCTCCGTTTTTAGCGTCCCGTGTTCGAGAAGCTGCTTCGTGCACTGTTCGCGTAGGAGCTTCTGGCGCTGTTGGCATAGGAGCTTCGTGCGCTATTGGCGTAGGAGCTTCGTGCGCTGTTTGCCGAGGAATTGCCATCGTCGGAGCTCGCGACAGCTCGACCAGAAGATCCGACTTCCACTTCTTGTGCTTTCAGGCGCGTTGATCCCGCAATGGCTTCGGAACGCTCGCAAGAGGCACTTTTGACCAGCTTGTTGACTTCATGCTCTTCGCGCTCGGCTCGAGAGCGGAAGAGATTTCTCATTCCGTCGGCAAGCGAGACGATTCCGCTTCCAACCATTTTTCCGAACTCTTTTTTCTCGCATCCTTGTTCGATTCGCTCTTCTTTGGCGTAGGACTTCAGGTCGCTTCGGGCTTCCTTGCGGCTGATCTTTGCTTCATTGAGGTTAAACTTCTCGAGCCTGAGTTCACCTTCTTTTGAATACAGGGTGGACTTGAGCTCTTCAATCTCGCCTTGAAGCTTTGAAACCTGTTGTTCTCGTTGAGATGCGTTTGCTGAGTAGTCGAGCTCAAGACCCGTTTTTCGGTCGCTTCTTCCGAGTCGATCCTCGGTTTTCTGATTCGAACGAATCTTTCGGATCAGCGACTCACGATCGCTGATTCCCTCTTTCAGGGCTGAAATGGTGTCTTTGAGGTTTTGAACCTTTCGCTCTTGAGCGAATTGTTGACTCTGGGTTCGGCGCAGCCGCTCGGCTGAGTCACTGATCGAGTACTCGCGTGCCGACCACGCGTTGGTTGACATCGTGGTGAGCAGGATGAGGCTGGCTAGCGCTGCTGGCGCTGCCCTGAGCTTCGTCGAAAGATTGACAGTGGAGCTTGAGGTGTTCTTGTGAGTAACGGTTTTTGTGGTCTTCATGATGGACACTAAAGGCAGGAAGAGTGCCAAGGGCCTAAAACAAATGAATTGCTCGAAAATCTGAGGGGTTATCGTAGGTAGTGTTTTTTTTCTCAGAGATTTCTGCAGGCCCGAGATGCCTAGGTCGATTACGGGTGTCCAAGAGATTGACAGTGAAAGACAGGGGGCGCTCATCAAGCTTTTAGCGGGCCTCGTGCTGAGGGGGTTGAGCAGTTCTTGTCTCGTTGGTTTGGTAGGGTAGAGTAGAAGGAAGGGGATTCATGGATTCGGATCTCCAGGATAGGAGCTCCAGGATGGAAGAACGCCAAAGTAGCATTTGGGCGACCGGGTTGAAGCTATTTTCGTGCGCCGAGCGCGCGCGCGATTTGAGAACTTCCCCGATGATGCAGCGGAAGCGGTGGAACAGCGTGCTGTTTGCGCTGGTTTTCCTAAGTGCCTGCGTTCCTCCCGCTGAAAATAAAGCTCCTGAAGCTCCAAAGCCAGGGCCAGACGTGGGCACCGTCGACAATACTTTGGGCTTTAAAGTCAACGCATGCCGATCGGTTAAGGATACGACCTGTCTTGCTGGAAACTACTTCATCCATAAAAAAGGTTCGAAAAATACAGCTTGTGAGGTGGCATCAACGGCTTCGGGTTGGTCGAACGTCGCGATTGATTGCGTGGCCGAGGGGCCAGAGCTGGATCTCGAGTTTTTCGGGATTGCGCTGAATTACAACGTGCCTTCGAGCATGTGTGAATACGTCGAGCTTCGCCCCTATCACTACTGGGAGCGGAAGCCCGGAATCGGCCCGACTAGAATTACGGTTCGTCGCGATTCAGAAGACCGGGTGATTCGAGCGTTGGTGAATTCACGAGAGGGACTTAGCTCTGCGAATATTTCAGGAACTCTCGGAAACCCGCTCACTTTTACGGGAATCTCAGGGTCGGATCTGGTGATCGGTACACCAGTGAGATTTTATCGCGGAGATTCGCGAAGCCTGGTTGGTGCTGCAAGTACTCGCATGGGCAATTCTGTGACCGGTCTTACGACTACTGTATCGCCAAGCACTCCAGTTACCGAAACCATCAAGGTCTTTGTGACCCAGACCCAGTCGGGCGGGGGTCTTCAGTTTCGAGCGCGCGGAAGCGTCTCGGGCGAAATGGGGCCCTTTTCGGTGACGGGGGCAAGTAGTCCGTACAGCTTGGTGATTGCCACGGGTGACGGTACGTCTCTCGTTCAGCTTCAGTTTACGGGAGGTGGAAGTCTCTCGTCGTTTGGCTTGGGTGATAACTTCACAATCGCCACCGTCGGCGGAGCCTCTGCATCTGCAAGTCTGGTCTCTGGCCTAAGCGGTTTAAATGTGGGTGATGGTGCGCTTTCTGAATTAACTTTCGGTCTCAATGCACACAGCGGAGACAGTTATAAGATTTTAGTCACGT
>JBDLQW010000057.1:0-6053 GCA_039800365.1 Pseudomonadota bacterium | reverse complement strand
GGGGTTTGGGCGTGAACGGGTGACCTCGAAATTTCGATGCAGTCGTCCGGAAGATTGAAGTAGTCCGCGGCTCGCGCGCCGAAGAAGTCTTGGAGCTTCGACGCATAATACGAGGTGAGAGTTCTTTCGGCAGGCTCGCTCGGCGGGTAGAAAATGCTGGTATCGGTGGTCGGAACACTCAGAACGAGTGTGTCGGGATCCTTACGGAGGTCTCCGGCGAGGTCAAGGGAGTGCCACACCATAAGCTGGTCCGCTGGAAATGCTTCTGGACCCCCAAGAAGCCCCAGAAAATTTCCCGCGTAACGTACGATACAGTCCGCGCGCAATGGGTTACCCCAAAGCGTCTCCGAGTACATGACAATCGGCGTGCGTCCTTCATTTTCGTGCTGTCGAACCACGGCGTCAGTCAGTTGGGGGGCTCGTAGCTTTTCGTTGATCCATGGAGTGTGCAAGTAGGCTTCATACCCGAGCTCAACCAAGTGATGACCAAGGAGATGCATCGACTTGATCCCTGCACTGGTACGGACGAATGGCGGGCATACGATGTAGTAGGGATTGTGCCGAGCGATGGTACTCACCAATCAAGTCCCCCGATGCCATTCGAGAGTTCGTCCGATCGCTTGGGAAATCCCTATCGGTGATTTTACTCCAAGCTCCGCCTGCACGCGCGAAATGTCCGGAACATACCTTGCGGCGCGGGCGCCCGGCATGGGCTTGCCTAGAATTTCTACACCGACACCCGTTTGGACCGAAGTTTCCGTGGCGATTTCACGGATGCTGTAGGCCCTCGCGTCACCAACATTGTAGGGCCTGTAACTCTTTCCGCGCACCAGGAGGGCCAGAAGCTGTGTGATGAGGTCAGTCGGGTACAGGTACGAGCGATAAGGCGTACCGTCGCCCTTGATGACGATCTCACTGCCAGCTAGGGCATCGCGAATAAAGTTCCCAATGGCGAAGTGTTCGTCGAGAGGCAAGCCGGGGCCGACGAAAGCAAAACAGCGCGCGATGAGGCAAGCCATCTGGTCACTGGCATAGTGCCGGCAGAGATGCTCCGAAGCGAGCTTGCCAATCGCGTAGGCGTTTTTTGGGTCCATTGGGTCCAAAAAACCGCGATAATCTTCAGGTATTCCATAAAGGTCCGGGGGCTGAGGCCCGTACACTGCCCCAGAGCTCGTCAGAAGGAAGCGAGTAACTCCGGCCTGTTTGGCGAATTCCAACACTCGCTGAGTTCCCGAGATCGTGATCTCCAGCATTTTTAGCGGCTCGTTATCATTGATGCTCGCACGGGCGGGCGTGGCGGCATGGATAACATGTGAAAACTTGCCTTCTGGAAATGCGAAGCTTGAGATGTCACCCTCATGCCAGGAAACCAGATCAAGGTTGAATGCGCCTTGAAAGACCTTGCAAGCGCTGCTGCGATTTCGAGTCAAGACAGTGAGCTGCAGATCGCCCTCGAGAAGGCGATCCCTCGCATGCATCAGGGTCTCAACGATCCATTTACCAAAAAAACCCGTTCCCCCGGTGACAAAGATCTGCGCGCCCCTGAGGGCGAGAAGGTCATTCTTAGAGTGCTCAAGGATCTCATCGAGATCTGATTTGAACAGGGGCTTCATACTACCATCAACGTTTAGAGGTCGAGATTACCGCTTCGAGCTGCTCGAGCATGTACTGGATGTGCGCCGAAGTTAGTGCCGGATGGACGCCGATCCAGAACGTCTGCTTCATGATGAAGTCTGAATTACTCAGCGTTCCGTGAACAATATAGTCAGCGCCTTCGTACGCGGGCTGCTTTGTGAGATTTCCTGCAAACACCAGACGGGTGCCGACCTTGCGCTCTTCAAGCTGGCGAACGACTTTCTCACGGTCGATCGAATCCGCACAGTGAAGTGGAAATCCAAACCAGCTTGGCTCTGTACCCGGGGTGGGCTCCACCGGAGTGAACGCCTCCTTGAGCTTCGGAGAGGACTGGATTCCGGCATAAAGCGCCTTCCAATTCGAACGGCGAGCCTCAACAAACCGAGCGACTTTCTTGAGTTGAGAGACACCAACAGCGGCCTGCATGTCAGTGACCTTCAGGTTATAACCAATACTGGAATACGTATATTTGTGATCATAACCACATGGCAACTGACCCAGCGTCTGCGAGAACCTCTTGCCGCAGGTATTATCCTGACCCGGCTCGCACCAGCAGTCGCGACCCCAATCGCGCATGCTTTCGGCGATTCTTCGTAACTTTCCGTCACGAGCGATCACTGCGCCCCCCTCTCCCATCGTGATGTGATGGGCAGGATAAAAGCTCAGCGTCGCGTAGTGGCCAAATGATCCGACGGGCCGGCCGTCGACTGTTGCCCCAAGGGCATCACAGCAGTCCTCAACGAGGTAGATACCCTCCTTCGCGCACCAGTCGGCCAGCACCTGAGCCTGATAGGGGTTGCCCAAGGTATGAGCCAAAACCACTGCGCGCGTGCGCGAGGTCTTCGCGGCCATGATGGTTTCTGGAAGGGCATTAAGGGTCTTGAGGTCGACGTCGACGAAAACCGGCTTCCACCCGTTCTGAATGATTGGATTTACAGTCGTAGGAAAACCTGCGGCCGCAGTGATGATCTCGTCGCCGGGCTCAAGCGGGCGCATTTTAAAAGACTTCATCAAACGCGAGCCCAAGCTCGAAACAGCGACAAGATTCGCGCTCGAGCCACTGTTCACAAGAAGACCACTATTCGTCCGACCGAAAAACTTCGGAATCTCTGCCTCGAACTCCTTCGAATACCTGCCCGCCGTCAGCCACAGGTCGAGCGACGCATCGATCAGTGCCGCCATGTCGTCGGCGTCCATGACCTTTGTCGTGACCGGGATGTAGGACTGGCCTGGAACGAATGCCTTTGGAGAATGCTGAAGAGCAAAAAATTCGCGTGACTGGGCGATGATTTGGTCGCGGACCTGGGCGGGGTTCATGTCGATTTTGATAATCGATCAGGTGGGGGAAATCACGTTGAATCTTTTGGGCTTTTGGGCTTAATCGGTGTCGTATGGCAGATTTTGGCGGATTCTATCGCGGCAAGCGGGTGCTCGTCACCGGGCACACGGGATTCAAGGGCTCGTGGCTGACTCAATGGCTCCTGGAGCTCGGAGCGAAGGTGGCGGGATACTCTGACGTTGTCCCGACCCAGCCCTCGCTCTTCGAGGTCCTCGGGCTTTCGTCGCAGATTCGCGATTACCGTGGCGACATTCGCGATCTGGCCGCGCTGCAGAAGTGCTTTGATGAGTTCCAGCCCGAGGTGGTGTTCCATTTGGCGGCTCAGCCCCTGGTCCGACTATCCTATGATGATCCGATCGGCACGCTCTCGACGAACGTCATCGGAACGGCCAACCTGATGCAGGTGGTGCGCGGAACCAGGAGCGTTCGCGTCCTGCTCAACGTGACCAGCGACAAATGCTACGAAAACCGCGAGTGGGAGCACTCCTACCGCGAAAACGATGCGATGGGCGGTCGTGATCCCTACAGCGCATCGAAGGGCTGCGCGGAACTGGTCTTTTCGTCGTTCGCACGGTCATTTTTCCAAGGATCAGACGATGCTCCTGTGGTCGTGACTGCCCGTGCGGGCAACGTCATCGGCGGCGGAGACTGGTCCCGGGACCGGATCGTTGTCGACTGCGTGAAGAGCTGGGGTGCGAGGAAACCAGTTCAGCTCCGCAACCCGTCGGCAACTCGTCCCTGGCAGCATGTTCTCGACTGCCTTTCAGGTTACCTGCTTCTTGCCGAGCGCGCCTCGAACGAGCCGGCTCGGTATCGCGGTGAAGGGTTCAACTTCGGGCCGGCCCACGGTCAGGGAGCGACGGTCCTCGAGCTGGTCTCCAAGATGTCTTCATACTGGGCGGGTTCCCAGTGGGAAATCGCTCCTGATGCGGCTTCACAGCCCCATGAGGCGAAGTTCCTGAGGCTGAACTGCGACAAGGCCTATCAGGTCCTCGGATGGAGCCCGTCATGGGGTCTGCATCAGACCGTCAAGGCGACCTCGGAGTGGTACGCCGAGTTCTATGCGGGCGGTGATCTTCGCGAGCGCACCTTGGAGCAGATCGGCCAGCTTCAGCGCGCGATGACCTCAGGGGCCTGATGCCGAAGCCGCGGATCCTTCTCACGGGCGGTACCGGATTTCTGGGCAGTAGGATCTGCGACAACCTGCTCGCACACGGCTATTCGGTTGTCGTCCTGAAGCGCTCCTTCTCGGTCACTTCGCGGCTGGTCCGCTTCCTCGACAAGGTCGACTTCTTTGACCTGGATCGTGCGCCGATCGAATCAGCCTTCCTCGATTTCGGGCGCATCGATGCCATCGTCCATTGTGCCACCGACTACGGTCGCAAGCAGGTGGACGTCGCTCAGATGGTGGAATCGAACCTGATGCTTCCGCTGAAGCTCCTGCAGATCGGAGCGCGGAATGGTGTTCGTGCGTTCATCAATTCGGATACGTACCTCGACAAGGGCGTGAACGAGTATTCGCTCTCCAAGAAACAGTTTTTGGACTGGTTGAAGGTGTATTCGGACCGCATGAACTGCAGGAGCATGCGCCTGGAGCACTTCTATGGTCCCGGAGACGATCCTTCGAAGTTCGTGAGCTGGATCATTGATCAGTTCCGCCGCGGTGTTTCCGAGATTCCGCTCACGCCCGGAATGCAGAAACGCGACTTCATTTACATTGATGACGTCGTGGATGCGTATCGTGTGGTTCTCGAGCAGGCACTGATCGGCTCGAAGGGATTCCTGGAGTATGACGTGGGTTCTGGGGTCTCGATCGAGCTTCGAGAGCTGGTGAAAAGCATTCAGAAACTGTTTCCGGGTGTTTCCAGCGAGCCCAAGTTCGGAGCGATTCCGTATCGCCCCAATGAGGTGATGGAGTCGAGAATCGACATCCGTCCGCTGGCAGAGCTGGGGTGGGGTCCTCGGATCAGCCTGGAGGACGGGCTTTCGAAATCAATCGCGTGGCAGGAAAGCCTCGTGGGAGGAGATGAATGATGAAGCTGCTGGTGACGGGCGGATGCGGGTTCCTGGGGTCTAATCTGGTGGCCGAGGGAATGCGCCGCGGACATGAGGTGCTGGCGCTCGACAATCTTTCGCGCTTCGGTGCAACGAAGAACCTCGAGTGGCTACGGACTCTCGGAAATTTCGAGTTCCGTCATCTGGATACGCGTTCGTTCTCGGATCTCGAAGGAGCCGTGAAGTCGTTTCGGCCGGATGCTGTTTTCCACCTGGCCGGACAAGTGGCGATGACCACCAGTCTCGAGAATCCGCGGCAGGACTTTGAAATCAACGTCATCGGCGGGCACAACCTCATCGAATCCGTCCGGCGCCATGTGCCTGAAGCACGGGTGCTCTATTCGTCCACGAACAAGGTGTACGGCGATCTACTCGACGTTCCCGTTCGTGAGGCCGAAACGCGATACTGTGCTGAAGGGTATGAGCATGGCTTTGATGAGGCGCTTCGCCTCGAATTCCAGTCGCCCTATGGCTGCTCGAAGGGCGCCACCGACCAATATATGCTCGACTACCATCGCATGTATGGCCTCAAGACCATGGTGTTCAGGCATTCGTCGGTTTTCGGGGTCCGACAGTTCGGAACCTTTGACCAGGGATGGGTGGGCTGGTTTCTCCAGCAGGCCCTCGAAACGAAGCGCAATCCGAAGCATCGCTTCACGATCGCAGGCGATGGAAAGCAGGTTCGTGACGTGCTCTTCTCGGACGACCTTGTGGAGTGCTATTTTAGTGCGCTCGAAGCAGGGCCTCGCGCCCTCGGCCAAGCCTACAATATCGGTGGCGGCATGGAGAACAGTCTCTCGCTGCTCGAGCTATTTCAGTTCCTCGACCAAGAGCTGGGCATTTCGCTGCAGTTCGATCGACTTCCGTGGAGGCAGTCTGATCAAAAGGTCTTCGTTGCAGATATTCGGAAGGCGGCATCGTTCTTTGGCTGGAAGCCAAGGACGAGCAAAGGTGCCGGCTTGAGAAGTGCCCTGTCCTGGGCACAGAAGGAGATTTGAATGTCCGCTTCTCCGATCCAGCTTTC
>JBDLQW010000056.1:0-19146 GCA_039800365.1 Pseudomonadota bacterium | reverse complement strand
TCGCGCGCCGGAGCGGCGCCTGAAGACGGTCAAAAATCACGTTCGCAGATCCTGAAAGCCCGAACCCAGAGCGCCCCGGGGTCCAGCCGGCCTCCAGGACAGGGGCTTTGAAAAGACTATCCTCCGCTGCGCCCCGTAATTGAGGCGGACGACAGGTCGTCCTTTGGAAAGCCCTTGGTTTTTTAGGCAAAAGCGATCTAAAACCGCTGCCAAACGGCCACTCCAAAGGAGACCTAACTATGTCTGCAGTCGTCATTGCCTCCATTGCTCGTACGCCGATCGGTAGTTTCCAGGGCGCGCTTTCCAGCGTGACCGCTCCTCAGCTCGCCGCCACCGCCATCAAAGCCGCGCTCTCGCGCGCCGGAATCGGTGCTGAACAGGTTTCTGAAGTCATCCTGGGTAACGTGCTGCCGGCCGGCATCGGCCAGGCTCCCGCTCGCCAGGCGATGATTGCCGCAGGCCTGCCGAAGTCCGTTCCTGCCCTGACCATCAACAAGGTTTGCGGCAGCGGCATGAAGGCCATCATGCTCGGCGCCCAGAGCATCGCGCTCGGTGATTCCGATGTCGTCGTCGCAGGCGGCATGGAGAGCATGAACAATGTTCCCTACATTCTGCCTTCGGCTCGCGGAGGTGCTCGCATGGGCCATCAGCAGCTGGTCGATACGATGATCCACGACGGCCTCTGGGATCCGTACAAAAACCAGCACATGGGTAACTGCGGCGAGCTCTGCGCCCGCGAGTGGAAGTTCTCGCGCGAGGAACAGGACGCATTCGCGATCCAGAGCTACCAGCGCGCCGTCGACGCCGAGAAGGCCGGATAGTTCCAATTCGAGATTGCTCCGGTCACGATCTCGTGCGCCGCGAGCGGCGCCTGAAGACGGTCAAAAATCACGTTCGCAGATCCTGCCAGCCCCGGCCTGATAGCAATCCGGGGCCCCGCCGGCTCCAGGGCAGGGGCTTGGAAACGAATAACCTCTCAGGCCCTACTGGCAGGGTGCGAGACTGAAATTATCGGGATAAAATTCTATTTGACACATTGAGTTATATCAACGATAACTCGACGCGTTAAAGGAGACGTCTTGCCGTTTAAAGGAGGTTCATCTCCTACGGATTCTGGACAACCGCCATGTTTATCAAAAAGATGATTTCGGTTCCTCTGCTTGTCTTGGTTGCTTCACAGGCTTTTGCTCAGCCTCAATCGGATCTCGAAAAGGCCGACGCAGCGTTGAGTACAGCTCAATCTTCGCTGCAGCAGCTTTACGATGGCGGCTCAATCTCCTTCAAAGCTTCGGAGCATGAAACTGCATTTGTGAAGGCGATGATGCAGATGCAGACTGCGGCCACCGCTATCGCGAATGCTAAGAAGTCGGATGCATCGAGCGCAAAAATCGATGGAATCCTAGAGGAAGCTCGATTTGTTCAAAAGATTTTGGCTGCTTACCTTGGAAACAAAGAGTTCCACGGGTACGTGCTCAAGCGTGGTCAATTCGCCGTGCAGATTGACGCCGCTGGGGTCTATCAGCAAATCGCTAGAAGGCTCCCATTTCTGGGTGGCGTAGCGGTTGGTGGGCAACTCCGAGTGAATCCCGGCGAGCAAATTGTCACGCAATTCAATTCGCTGAAAACGGAGTTTTATGGACTACTTGTTGAAGCGGCTCGTTTGAATCCTGCAGACAGTCGGATCAAAAGCTTGGCCAAGTGGGGTAACGAAACAGACGTTATCTACCCTGGCCAGACCTTTGGTGAAGAGATCATTTCCACTCGACAGCTCTGGGACCTGAACTTGGCCAACTGAGTAGTCTAGCAAGGTTGACTATATGGAAAAAGCGGCGGCCCTCATTTCTTGGTGGCCGTCGCTTTTTCGCGCGCCGCGAGCGGCGCCTGAAGACGGTCAATAATCACGCTCGCAGATCCCAGGAGCCCACCCCAGAGGCGCCCCGGAGTCCGGCTCTGGAGAGGGCCTTAAAACGGCGAACCTACCCGCGTGAGCTAGCCTTGGATTGTGCGATCAATGGACTCGAGCACAGACGGGGCGAAGCGACCCATGGTGGGTTTCAATCGGTGTTTGAAAACGATCGCAACGTGATCAGCTCTGCGAGAGAACTCCACAAAACGCTGCTCCGACAGGCCCAGCGCGACTATTCCGTCCGCGCCATCGTTGCAGCCCTGCAGCAACTTTTCGCAAATTTGCAGCACTGCCCGAAATGCTCACTCTAGAATCCGCATGATTTCAGGCCTTTGAGTCCGATTCTCGGTGGCACCCGACTTGCCTTTGTTTCCCTCATTCGAACTCCTGATGAGTTCGTGATGAGGAACAGACAATGAGAGACCGACTGAGATTCCGATCGACATCTTTCCATATCAACAGCCATGTCAGACGAAGTGCTCGAAACGCGCGTGATTCCGCCGCCTTCGCCCTTTCTGCTTGCTCACGCAAATTGCTAACCCCGCCCCCACCACGTGGTGTGGTGACGGGGTCAGCAATTTCGCAGGAAAAGGGTGAAGGCGGCGGAAGTCACAAAAATGCGACAGTGGGGGCGGTGGGGGTTCTGGAAGGATCGGAGTCGGGGACGGAAGGGGGCAAGCAGTGAAGCTCCGGTCTCGAGACGAACAGATCTTGAAGCTGTGCTAGGAACAGCAGTTTCTGAGCGCAAGGCAGGTGCAGAGCCACTTTTTTGGCAACTCTCAGCCCAACGCTTCTCGCCGCATGATCCTGCTCACCGAGGCCGGGTTCGTTCGGCACATCCCCGATTCCGAGAGGCTCTTGGGCAGGCTTTACCAGCTGACCGGGCGTGGGCTTCAGGTGGCCAAGGAGCTCGTCCCCCATCACGTTCCTCAGCGTCGGCGCTTCAGCATCGCGACCATGCCGCATGATCTGCTGGTCACCGACGTGAGGCTGCGGCTCAGTCACTTCTGGGATGGCCTCTGGATTCCGGAGCGGGCGATTCGGGCGAGCGAGTACCAGCAGATTCCGGATGGGCTGATGTTCTTTCGGAGTGGGCGGAAGATCGCCATCGAGCTCGAGAACTCGATCAAGTCCAAGCGCAGGTACCAGCAGATCCTGCCCCGCTGGACAGGCACGAATACCTTTCTGGTTCTTTATGTGGCGACCTCGGCCGCTCTTGCGGTGCGGTTGAAGTCGATCCTCAGAGATGCGCCCCGAGGCGCAGCCTATGGCCTCTTGGAGTGGGAGCAGCTTCGCACGGGAAGCCCGCTCGTTTGGACCCCACGGGGTGAGGCGGATCTTTTGGCTCGGAGAGAATTCTAATGAACGACGCAGTCATTCAAGATCTGGAGCGCATGACTCAGGACCGGTTATTTCTGTCGCTGGAGGATATCGCCGGATTTTTGGGGGTTCCGAGAAAAGCGGTCTACAATTGGACGAGGCGGGTTGAAGAGGCCCGCAGGCTCAACAAGCTGGTGGTGGGGCGGAATGTTCGCGTTGCTCGAACGGAGCTGATCTCGTGGCTCCGGCGCGAGTACCAGCTCCGCCAGCCCTGAAGTGGAGGCCGACAATGAATCCGGTTCGGACCTATCTCTACAAGAAAATGCACAAGAGCGGAGGAACCACCTGGGTCGTCCGCTGGAAAGACCCGAAAACTCAGCTCTGGCGATCAATGGCCGGCGGACGAACGAAGGCGGAAGCCCAGGCTCTGGAGATCCGGGTTCGAAGCGAGCTCTTGAAAGGAAATGATCCCACTCCCAAATCGGATGAATTCGCCTCGCTTCGCGTGGCTGAAGTGATCGAACGGTACTACGAGTCGGCACGTTTTCAGGGGGTTTCTGAAGGCTGGCAGACGGTTCTGCGCTCGAGGTTTGAGGGAAGAATTCTGTCAGCCTTTGGCGATCAACCCGTGCTGCGGTTGAACCGTGAGCGATTGATTCAGTTCTATCTGAGGCTCAAGAGCGAGGGCCTCTCTCACAAAACGATCAAGCAGTACCACCTGGCTCTGTCGCTCATTGGTGGCTACTTCGAGGAGCTGAGTGGACACCCGAATCCGGCTAAAACCGTGAAGGATTTCAGTCGCCTCTTTCCGAAGCAGGCTACGACCCGAGAGATCAACTTCCTGCTGCCGTCTGAGGTCGAGGCCATGCTCGCCCAATGTGCCCAGCGGCGCTCGAGGCGGCTGTTTCAGATGATCACGATTCTTGCTGGCACTGGAATGCGTCGGTCCGAGGCTCTGGCGCTCGAATGGCGCGATCTCGATTTTGCCGATGGTTTCATTCATATCCGAAACAGCAAGACGGCCGAGCAGCGACGGATTCCGATGGATCCCGCGGTTCGGAAGGCCTTTCAGGCGATGCCCCGACGGGGTGCCTTGGTGTTTACGAGGCCCGACGGAAAGCCGATGGATCCGGGCTCGTTTCTGGTGCCCCTTAAAAAGGCCGTGAAAAAGGCTGGAATCCAAAAACGAGTCGACCTTCATACGCTCCGGCATAGCTGGGGCAGCAACAAGCTTCGCGCCGGCTGGAGCATCAAGAAGGTGTCGATGATGCTCGGACACGCCGATATTTCGATCACGAGCCGCGTGTACACGCATCTTCTGGATGGGGATCTCAAAGTGCGTGACGAGTACCTGCATCGCGAACCTGCGACGTCGATGAGCCTGAGTGAGGTGCTTGAGACCCTGGTGCAAACTCTCGAAGGTACTCCCGCGACCGAGATTTCGGCTCAAACTTCGACGATTTTGCAGCAGATCCTCGCGCGCCAGATGCAGCTTTCGCGAACTTCTAGCGGCGAGATGCAACAGTCAGAACAGAAAGAGGGTCGTGCTCCGCTATTGCTCCGCGAGCAAAATCCGCTTAACGTGAGGACAAGTCAGACGTCGGGAGGCTTTCCCGGTTTCGTGAAGAGTTCTCAAGGGTTCGGCTTGGAAAGAAATGGCGCACTCAAGAGGACTCGAACCTCTAACCCTCAGATCCGAAGTCTGATGCTCTATCCAATTGAGCTATGAGTGCGCGCTTCGGAAGCTTTGGGACTACCAGGAGCTGAGCACAGGATCAAGTACTCTCATGTGTCTCACTTCATGAAAAACCTGCCCGTTCGAAAAGCAGCGGCTTTTCGTGGGCTTCAAAATGGGTATAAAGGCCTCATGCTCGCTGCCGCTTGGACGCGCCTTCATACCTTTGTGACTCCCCGCCGGTTCTTGAGGCTTTGTGTGGTTTCGCTGGTTTTTGTCCTGGGTGTGATCGTCTGGGGCGCACTCGTCAGGGCTACGGGCTCGGGAGCAGGCTGCGGCCAGCATTGGCCACTTTGTAATGGCCAAATGCTTCCCGTTTTTTCTCGATATCAGACCCTGATCGAGTTCTTTCATCGAGTGACCTCCGGACTCAGTCTCCTTCTCGTTTTCACGCTGGGGCACTTTGCGTTTCGTCTTTACGGACAGAACCATCCTGTTCGTCGCTTTGCCGTGGGTTCTATGGTGGCGATGGTCATCGAGGCATTAATTGGGGCCGCCTTGGTGCTCTTACGATTGGTCGAACATGACCGCTCTGTGGATCGAGCGATTTCGATGACTTTGCACTTGGGTAATACCTGTTTTCTGCTAGGGGCCTTGGCTCTGCTCACTTGGAGCGCTTGGAACGCCCAGCGTGCGCCAAATCCCCTGGGCTCGGCTGGTGATGCGGGTTCCTTTAGAGGAGGCGAGTCGTCGCTTCGAGGAGGGCAGGGTTCACCTCACGAGACGCTTGCCCTGATGGTGCTTGGAGGGTTTGTCGTGCTTGCTGCCGCCGGTGCGCTCACTGCCCTAGGTGATACCCTTTTTGAAGTGCGGTCGTTCAACGAAGGTTGGATCAGGGACTGGGCGCGCGATGCTCATTTTCTCGAGCGTCTGCGAGTGCTCCATCCGGTGCTGGCGCTCTTGTGGATGGTGGGTGCTTTGGTGTGGTTGCAGCGCCTGTCGAGCTCTTGGGCCAAATGGGCTCTTCGACTTCTGATTTCGAATCTCATGATCGGAGCTGCCAATGTGCTGTTGGCGGCCCCTGTAGCTCTTCAGTTGGTTCATCTTTTGGTGGCCAATCTTTTGTGGATCGCGCTCGTGCTTGCGTGGCATGAGTCTCGAGTTTTATTTTCGAGGCAACCAGAGCGCTCTAGCTCTGAGCCGCTTGTAGTGACGCCGTCAGGATTTTGAGACGGAAAAAATTGCCTTTTTTCTCGATTTTTTAAGCTGATTTGCTGATTTTTCAGTCGTTCGCTCGAGTTCCAGTACCATGGACTGATGAGCTTCTTCGTTTCCTCAAGGCTCTGGGGTGGTGTTCGTCAGACTCTGGGTCTACCGGGGGCTTTCGAAAGGGAAGACCAGCGGTCTTCGCGATCGGAGCCATTTGAACATGGGTCTGGCTCGTCTTTTGGGTTTCGGCGGGGCTGGCTCTTAGCAGCTCTTTATTTCGGGCTTTTCGCCGGGCTCGGCGCTCAGGCCAACGACTTAGCTCTCCCAACTGATGGGTCTGCTCAGCCTCGAGGTGATGCCAGTTCTCAAGCAGGCAGTCTTTATTTGTTCATGAACCCCTCAGCTCGCCGCATTCATTGGTCTTCGCCGCGGGCTCTCTTGGTCTCAACCCTTCGTTCGACTGTCGCAAGCAAGGCCGGCAGCAGCACGGGCGCCCGTGAAACGGCGCTAGGTCATCTTGTGGTTCATTATCAATGTCGAGATCTTGAGGGTCGAGAGCATACGGGCTGGGTCGGCATGACAGGACAGAATGACTCGAAAGTCGATCGCCAGGATCTTCTTCAAGACCAGATCGGTATGGGAGTGCTTTTGAAGCTTTATTCTGATGGAGAATTGATCAGCGATGAGGTTTCCAAGGCGCAAGTCGCCTTGAATTCAGGTCGTATGGAATTCGATGGCTTGATTCCACGTCAGATGGATCCGAAGTTTCTGAGTGTGGCTTTGACGGCTCAGCAGTGCTCGCATCTGGTTCGCTACGTTGCCGAGTATCGTGAGCGATCTTACGATTCGTCGGTGCCTCTTTCGGAATGGGAAAAGCGAGGAGTAGATCGAATGCTCTTCTACGGATTTCCTATTCGAGACCCTTGGAAGAGCTTTCAGCGATTTGAAGCAGGTGAGCGTGAGGTTCCCCTGGGGGGAGGATGCACGGCCTACGGCGTCTCATTTCTTAAGCTTGCGCAGGCGCATTCGCCCGAACTCGAGCGGTTTTTTACTCGCCGACTTCTGATCTCCGAGCGTTTGATTG
This sequence comes from Pseudomonadota bacterium, assembly GCA_039800365.1. GTDB lineage: Bacteria > Bdellovibrionota > UBA1018 > UBA1018 > UBA1018 > CAIOHW01. Next base: position 11,952 of record JBDLQW010000056.1, on the reverse strand, counting down.
GCGCTCCATCATCAGATTCTTCGGCCGCAACGAAGGTTTCGGTGCAGGATCTGCTTTTTGGGTCTTTAGGGTCTCGTTGGCAGCACGCCAGTTATCGTGATCGTTCGCTCGAGATCTATGATCCTCAGTACATGTGGGACTTTATCGACGGGGTTCAAAGCTGCGCCAAGGCAAAGCGCCTTCCGGGTACTCGAGGTTTGAAGGTTTTTCGAAAAACCTGCACCGACGAGCTCAGTCGCTGGGTTGACGCCAACCGTTCGAGGATTGCCCCGGCCGAGCAACTCGCTCTTGAACTCGAGATCGAGGAGGAGCGTGACGGGCTGATGCGACGGCGCATGGCTCGCATGGTTCGAAGCGGCATCTTTTTAGGATCAGAGCCTGAAGCTGTCGAGCTGAGCGGGGTCCACTGAGCGGATGCGCTTGGTGCTGCGTTCGATCAAGGCCACGTATTTTCCAACGGTCTTGGGGCGGCGGCTGCCTGACTGCATCAAGTAGTTTTTCCAGCGCTCGGGACCCAAATTATAAGCGGCTAGTGTTGAGGCTAGCGTTTTAAAGTCATCATGAAGCTGGGCCAAGTAGTGCATTCCCAGCGTGACGTTCACGAGCGGATCCTTCAGGTTCGCTCCTCCGTAAGGAACTTCGATCCCGATTGGGGCTCCAACGATTCGTGCTGTCGCAGGCAAGAGTTGCATGAGTCCGATCGCGCCCATAGGCGAAATCGCATGAGGGCGAAAGCTGCTCTCGTGTTCGATGACGGCCAACACCAGCGAGGGTTGAAAACCCAAAAGGTGGCAAAGGCGGATGATCTGATTTGCTGTGGCTTCAATGCTGGAAGCTGAGCTGTAGCGCCGCATGCGCTGATTGAGAAACTGGGCCACCTCTCGGTAATTCATATCAAGCGGCTGCCTCTGCAGGCGCTCCACCCGCGGAGCGGGGGTCTCCGCCCAGGCAAGTGCCTCAGGCGTGGCTTGGGCTTCCTGGTAATTCCAAGTGTTTTCTGAAGAGGTAAGCAGAGGCGGGGTCTCTTGCTCCTTGAGCCAAGAAGACTCAAAGGGAACACTCAGCAAAACGCCGGCAACCACTAGAGCTCCAAAGACTCGGGGTCTTCGAAAGGACATGGGCTGGCTTTCTAGAGTGAGAAAAAGCATGGGGCTCGGGCTTAACCCGGGCCGTGAGGGCTTGGGAAGGTCTTTTTCTGGTCACTTAGCGCGTAGCGTTATCTTGTGGCGTTCGCGCGACCCCTTGGCGCAGAGGAGCGTCTCGCGCGCTCGAGACCGCCTCAATGGAGCAGCCCGAAGCCCCTTAGCGCGGGTCTGCCCGCTGATCGATATGAATCCAGGCAATTCGAGATATTCTAGAAAACAGTGGCATCAACACGGCCACGGCGAGGACCGCTGCAATGGCTGCTGGAATGAGCTCGATCTGAGCGATCAAGAAAAGGCCCAGCATCAGAGCAATTCCTAGGGCAGAGCTCGCAAAGTAACTGATCACCATGGCCCCTAAGAAGTACCCCGGCTCACGGCAAAATCTGAGCCCACATTCTGAACAGCTTTCGTTCATGAACAGCCCTGAGTAGATCGCTCCGGTTTGACACCGGGGGCAACAGTTCTTGAACCAGAGCGTCTTTGAGGTTCGAGGCGCCTGCTCCGTCATCTGCAGTCCCCGATGATCATCATGACTTACCAGCCCAGCACATAGCTGAAAATCAACGGAGCGACGATCGTCGCATCGCTTTCGACGATGAACTTCGGCGTCTCGACGCCGAGCTTGCCCCAGGTGATCTTCTCGTTGGGTACTGCGCCCGAGTACGAACCGTAGCTCGTGGTCGAGTCAGAGATCTGGCAGAAGTAGCCCCAAAGGCGTGCATCAATTCCCATGTCCTGGTGGAGCATTGGCACGACACAAATCGGAAAATCTCCCGCAATGCCACCACCGATTTGGAACATGCCAAGAGACGTGTTCTTGGTCGTGTCCTGGTAGAACTTCGCAAGCCAGGTCATGTACTCGATGCCCGTGCGCACGGTGTGAACGTTTTTGACGTCGCCTCGGAGCACGGCGCCCGCGAACATATTGCCGAGGGTGGCGTCTTCCCATCCCGGGCAGATGATTGGCAGGTTCTTTTCGGCGGCAGCGACCATCCACGAGTTCTTCGGATCGATCTGATAGTACTGCTTGAGCGCGCCGCTCTTGAGGATTTTGTAAAAGAATTCGTGGGGGAAGTAGCGCTCACCCGACTGGTCTGCACGAACCCACTCTTCGGTGATGGCGCGCTCGATGCGGCGCATGGCCTCTTCTTCCGGAATGCAGGTGTCGGTCACTCGGTTGAGGTGGCGATCGAGCAGCTTCTGCTCATCGGCCGGACTCAGCTCGCGATAGTTGGGAACTCGAACATAGTGGTCGTGAGCGACCAAGTTGAAAATGTCCTCTTCGAGGTTCGCGCCCGTGCAGCTGATGAGGTGGACCTTGTCCTGCCGAATCATCTCGGCCAGCGATAGGCCCAGCTCGGCTGTGCTCATCGCGCCGGCCAGCGTGATCATCATCTTGCCGCCCTGGTCGATGTGCTTTTCGTAGCCCTTGGCCGCATCCACGAGTGCCGCCGCGTTGAAGTGGCGATAGTGATGAGTGATGAACTGAGAAACGGGTCCGCGAGTTTTTGTCATGGTTCGGAGGAACTAACAGACCGGGGCGGAGGGTCAAGGAAAAGGTATCCGGCACGTTTTGGCAAAACAGCGTTTCAAGTCGTGGATCTTCGTGATGTGGGTTTTCGTGAAGCGGGTTTTCGGCGCTGGGCACGGAAGCAGGGGTCGACGTGGTCATCGACCATTCCTACGGCCTGCATAAATGCGTACATGATCGTAGAACCCACGAACTTGAATCCTCGTCGCTTCAGGTCTTTGCTGAAAGTGTCGGATTCGGGGGTGGTCGCCGGCAGCTGCGATTGGCTCTTGCGGCGCTGATTTAGGCGAGAGCCTCCGACGAAGCCCCAACAATAAGCATCGAAAGAGCCAAATTCGCGCTGAATCTCGAGAAAGGCTTTCGCGTTTCCGATCGTTGCCCGGATTTTTCCCCCATGGCGGATAATGCCTTCATCCTGCAGCAGGCGCTGGACATCGGCTTCGGTCATCCTGGCCACTTTCTTCGGGTCGAACCCCTGAAAGGCGCGCCGGTAGCCCGCTCGACGCTTCAGGATCGTTAGCCAGCTCAGTCCGGCCTGGGCCCCTTCGAGAATCAAAAACTCAAACAGGATGCGATCGTCATGAACGGGGCGGCCCCATTCCTCGTCGTGGTAGCGGATGTACTCCGGATCTGAAAGGCACCAGCTGCAGCGAATTTTTTGCGGGCGTGCGGCGCTGGACGCAGTCGTTTTGTTTTTCACTTTTGGTTCCCGTCTATCGTGCAGTGGCTCGGATCGAGAGCTTTGGGACTGCCCTGCAGAATCGAGAGGTCCGGCAGGGGAGAGCCTCTTAGCAGCGCCAGGCTTTCTTTCTTAGCTTCTGCAAGCCACTTGTCTGTTTGGGTAGCATGCCCGTGGTGAATGCCGTCTCCGAGTGGTGGCTCGGTTACGGGCAGAGAGTCCATGAAGCGGCAGCGTTTTCCAGGAGTGCCGGCGGAGAGCCCCTGCGCCGCTCGTTCGAGGCCGCGGCGGATGCCGTTGTTCATCGCCTGCATCTGTTCTTGCCTCACCCGAACCATGCCGCCCCTTTCTCCGTAGTACTTGCTGATCTGGGGAGGGCCGACCCAGAGGCAGGCCTTCGCGCGGAAGGAGTCGGACTTCAGGAATTCAAAAACCTGTTGGGCGACGGCCTCTGTGCCTTTCTCAAGTGAGTTGCCAAGAATGAGTCGGTAGAGATTGGTTCCCTGCTGCACGATGGCCAGATCGGGGGTCTCTCCGTGGAAGATTGCTTGGAGCTTGGGTGTGGGTTTTCCCGCGGTTTTTCGGATCTTCTCCCACGGTAAATAGTCTTCGCCAGTCGAGTCGCGCTTCAGGTAGCTGCACTTGGTCGTGTAGACCGGTTTGTCGTCTCGATAGCTGTTCGGTGAAGACCCGCACGAAGCTACGGTCGTCACGTGATGACCGCTGCTTCGGAGTTCGCGATCGAGTCGACTGCCGAGGCCGACGCCTTCGGTCACGCTGAGCGAATCTCCCAAGATCACGATCTTCGCAGGTGGGGTCGAGGGCTCGGCGGTGGCTGCCGGGGAATCACCGGCGGCGGCGAGTGTGGCGGCGGCGAGTGTGGTGGCGGCGAGTGTGGTGGCGGCGAGTGTGGTGGCGGCGCGGGCGGCAGCAAGTGTCGCAGTGATCAGGGCGGATAGTCGGAGCCGTGCGGGGTTTCGGAGGGATGGCTTCATGCGCATGAACTTAAGGGAAGGGTCGCATGGAAGTGGGGCGGAAGGCTAGTCCCCCGGTCCCCCGGAGAGAGGGGGGCGGTGGGGGCTCTCAAGGGGGCGAAGCCCTTGAAGGGCTGAGTTCGAGGGCGTGGCGATCGAGAAAGGGAGTTCGAGAAAGGGGAGATCAAGCGGCCTGAGATCCCCGAGGGGTTTTGACGCGTCGTGATTTCGGACAGGGTGGGGCGCAGTTCGAGATTGACCGGCGCTAGAAAATGACTCAGAGAAGACCTCTCTCATTCACCTCGTTTTTTTTCGGAGGTGAAAAGTGGATCTCGATTTCAATCACGCACCCTCTTCTGAGTCGGCGGGGAGCGGAGCGGCTCCTGCTCAGAGCCAGAGCCAGAGCCAGAGCCCCGTCTCAAGCGTCGACGACTCATCTCTCAGCGGAGTTCTACGCCGCCGATCGGATGACGAACTTCTCACCGGCGTGCGTGCGGCCGCTGCTCGTGAACGTGGGGCGACCGAACTCGTGCTGCGGTACTTGCTCGAGGTCGAGCGACGCAGACTCTACCTTCGTCGCGGGTTTCAAAATCTGTTCGATTTTTGCGTCCACGAGCTCGGGTATTGCGCGGGCTCGGCGCATATGCGCATCCAGAGCATGCGCTTGCTTCGCGATCTGCCGGTGACCAAGCGTGCAGAGGTCTCCTCGAAAATTGCGTCTGGGCGGCTGACGATTTCGCAGCTCTCCAACCTGCAGACCTATTCTCGACATGTTGGCCCAAAAGGGGTCGAGCCCGAGCGTAAGCTGGAGATCCTTGCTCGGGTCGAGGGCGAGTCGACTCGAGCCTCACAGAGGATCATTCTGCAGGAGCTGGGAGTCGAGGCGACTGCACTCGAGCGGATGCGAATTCGCGGTCCCGATCAGGTCGAGTTGACCGTCACGTTGTCGGGAGAGGCAGTCGAACTTTTAGAGGAATGGAAGGCACTGACATCGCATGCCAATCCGGAGGGTCGTCATGGCGAAGCGATTCTCGCGGCACTGCGAGTCGCGGTCGAGCAGGGGAGGAAGAAGAAGGGAGTGGGCGAGGTGGCGAGAGATGCCGGCAGGGCGGTGGCTGGGGCCAGTGGAACTACGGAGGCGCAGGCGGAGTCGGCGACCGAGAGCGTGCGAGCGCCCAAGGCAAGTTTCTCGGCCCATGACGGTGCTGCGGCTCCGGGCGAGAATGCGCAGACCGAGAGCGCGGTCGGAATTCCAAGTCAGAGGGGGCAGCCCGAGGGAGCCATGGCTGCGCGCGAACGGTGCATTCCAACGGACGCTTCACTTCACACGCATGAAGTGCCTTCCTCGCATGCGATGCGGCTCGGTAATACGAGTACGGAGACAGCCGCAAAGCCTGTTCATCAGCGCCTCAGGTCGTCGCATCCTACGCCGCAGCTGGCACCACGACCGATCCTCCATCATCACGTGCCCCCTCTGGATCGGCCCTCTGCCTCGAGTCGGATTCCCTCCTCAATTCGGCGGCTGGTTTGGCATCGCGATGGCGGGCAGTGTACCTTCGTCGACTCTCGTTCGGGGCGTCGATGCCTCGGGCGCAGGTATCTCGAAATCGATCACGTGAAACCGCGCGCTGACGGTGGTGGTCACCAGCTTGAGAACCTGCGGCTGCTTTGTGGGGCCCATCATCGGATGAGGCATCGAGCAGGCGGAGCGCCCTGAAATCAGACCCTCTCGATCATGGCCGGCGGGCGACCGAAATCCAGGCTGGGGCCTGTCGTGCGTGCCTTTCTCGGTGCACCTGAGTTTTTCGCCACACTGGCCTTTTCTGGTGACGATTCAATCACCTTACAGCAGCTCGACGTAACTGCGAGAGCAGGAAGGCGCGATGATCGGCATACAAAGGATGTCTCAGCAGGACGCTACCAAGTAAAAAAGCCCGGGGATTTCTCCCCGGGCTGGTTTCTTAGTCCGGCGAGAGCCGGGACTGTTTCCTCGCCCAGCGAGAGCCGGGCAGTTCTTGGTCGCGGGCTTAGTGTTTCGCTTCGCCCGGGGCACTGGGCTGCGGCATCACACTTTTCACTTCTGCCATGGCGATCGTCGGCAAGAAGCGGACGAAAAGCAGAAACAGGGCAAAGAACACGCCGAAGGAGCCCAGCGTCCAACCCCAGTCGTACCAAGTCGGAAAGTACATGGTCCAGCTCGAGGGCAGGAAGTCGCGATGGAGCGAGGTCACCACGATCACGTAGCGCTCGAACCACATGCCGATATTCACGAACAGCGAGATCACAAACATGACTCCGATGTTTCGTCGCATCGATCGAATCCAGAAAAGCTGAGGAATGATCACGTTACAGGTGGCCATGGTCCAATAAGCCCACCAGTAAGGACCGAATGCTCGGTTGATGAAGACGTACTTTTCGAAGGCTGATCCCGAGTACCAAGCGATAAAGAACTCGCACGCATAAGCGTAGCCGACCATCATCCCGGTGGCCATGATGATTTTATTCATCAGCTCAAGATGATCCATCGTGATGTAGTTCTTAAATCCGAACATTTCTCGCATGATCACGAGCAGTGTGACCACCATCGCAAATCCCGAAAAGATCGCACCAGCCACAAAGTACGGAGGGAAGATGGTCGTGTGCCAGCCCGGAACCTGCGAAACTGCGAAGTCGAACGACACGATCGTGTGAACAGAAAGCACGAGCGGCGTCGAGAGCCCGGCCAGGATCATGTAGGCCACTTCGTAGTGGGACCAGTTCTTATTGCTTCCTCGCCAGCCCATCGAAAGCAGCGTGTAGATGGTCTTGCGAATGCCGTTCTTGGCTCGGTCACGAACCGTTGCCAGGTCGGGGATGAGGCCCACAAACCAGAATACCGATGAAATGGTGAAGTAGGTGCCCACGGCAAAAACGTCCCAAAGCAGCGGACTCCGGAAGTTCACCCAAAGCTGCCTTTGGTTGGGATAGGGCAAGAGCCAGAATGCGGCGTACCAGGGGCGTCCGGTGTGAAGCAGGGGGAATGTGAGCGCCGTGATGACCGCGAAAATCGTCATCGCCTCGGCCGAGCGGTTAATGCCGGTGCGCCACTTTTGGCGAAACAGGAAAAGAATTGCTGAGATCAGCGTTCCCGCGTGACCGATACCCACCCAAAACACGAAGTTCGTGATGTCTGTTCCCCAGCCAGCGGAACTGTTCAGACCCAGGACGCCTTGGCCCCGAGAAACAAACTGGGTGACCACAAATGCCCAGATCGAAAGAATCAGAATCGTGGTGCCGAAGACTACCCACCATTTTTGAGTCGGGAAGCTTTCTAGCGGACGTGAAACGTCCTCATTGATATCTGAAAACGTTTTTCCACCGGTTACCAATACAGGTCCTGTCGTAGCGTCCATTGCCAAGTCCTCGGGCAGGCTAAACTTCTGATCTCAAATTCATTGTGCGACTCTTTTGGTTTAAAACGAAGCCGAGCCGCTTGTAAATCAGGAATTGTTCAGTGAAGGTGTCGTCCATGGTTCGATTCCTGTCTCGCTTTCGGGTCTTTCGTAGAAATCACGCTGCCGTTGAGGCTGGGCGGGCGTTGCCAGAGGCGGCTCCACGAGAGCTGCGTTTATTGACGTTATGGTTTTGGAGTTTGGCGCTCTTGGCAGTTCACCATACCCTGGTCATTCACTGGGTGGGCCCCCGTGTGGGTGAGTCGATGGCCAACTTTACATACGTGCTGGGGCGGGTGCTGGTTTTCTTTGCCTTCGCGCTGCTCCTGGGGCGGGGGTCGAGTCTCAGGCGCTTTCAAGCGCTTTCGGCTGTCTCTTTGCTGGTCGCTTTAGAGCATTTGGGCTTTCGACTGGTGCTGATCCTTCAAGATTTCAAGGCCAATCCTGGCGAATATGCCCAAGGTTTAGGGGGGCCTTTATTCGGACTCTTAATGTCCTATATCATGGGCCTTCCTGTGGTCTTGTTGATTGCTCTAGCAGGCCATACACTCGGGCGAAAAATTCAAAATCGCCCGGCGCAGGCTCGATTAACCGACTAAGCCTCAGAACTCGGCTTGAACCCCTAAGGTGGGAAGAATCGGAAGGCCTCCAACGACATCGCTTTGTTGATAATTATAGGAATACTGGATGGCTTCGAGATTTTTCCGGTTCGTCACGTTTTGAATGTCGAGATAGGCCGACAGAATCCATTTTCGGTAGATCCACTTTTTGTCAGCTCGTAGGTCGATTTGAAAAAAAGGCTGCAATCGCTGCGAGTAGAACGCCCCTCGAGATGGAAAGTACACATCATGGTCCGCGTCGAAGCTGGCTCCTACAATCGGTGTGGTGGGGTTGCCCGTGGCATAGCGGAAGCGAGAGCTGAGACGCCAGTTCTTGGGGAGTTCGATTGCCGCGATCGCAGTTAACAAATGCGTTTGGTCGTATTGAAAGGGGTACTCGCTCTGGCCAGGTTGCTGACGCGTGCTTCGCCCCAGGGTGTAAGAGAGCCAGCCCGACCAGGGCGAGAGATCCATCTGCAGTAAGCTTTCAAATCCGTAAGAGCGGCCTGATCCTCCGTTGGTGAAGTTCTCAGGAACGATTTGCCCATTTCTAGAAATCAGCGCGCTTGAAGGAACCACGAGGTCCTGGAAGTTGCGGTAGAATGTGCCACCGCTCCATCGCCACCCACGCGAGCTTCCTGCTCGAAAGTCTTTTTCAAATCCCATTGCGCCATGCCACGACGTGGGCGCCCGAACCGACGGGTTGCCGAAAGTCGAATCGAGCTCACGGGGCTCGGGTGCTTGCACATAGCGGCCGGTTGCAGCGCGGAGGTGAAGCGAGTCGCTCCAGTGGTACCGCGCCGCCACGCGTCCTAGGGGAAAGATCTCGCGTACCCCGTTGGCACTCGAGCGAATGGCTTCGACTCGCAAGGAAGGCAGGAGCGTCCACCGGGGCGAGAGCTTGAATTCATTGCGCCAATAGGCGCCTGTTCGAATTTGCTTGCTGTCGGCGCCAACTTCTCGAAGGTTTCCTCCGCCAAAGGGGTTGCCCACGCCTCCATCAAAGAATGCTTCACGAAGTAAGAGGTCGACGCGCGCCCAGGTATAGGCATTGTCGACGCCCCATTGCGCTGTCCAGTGGTCCGAAATGGTGCGCTCGACTTCTCCACGCAAGGTGAAGGCCCAAGTGAAAATTTTGAAATAGTTTTCGCTCGTATTGAACTTGATCCAATCGCGTCCCAAGCCCACCGACCAGCGGGATCGGGTTCGAGCGCTGTGAGTATGTTGAAGCTCCGGAATGATTCTAAAAAAGCGAGTCGAGGTATTGAATTGCCCTCGAATACTGGGGTCGGCATCAACGGGTTGTTTGAGCAGAAACTGAAGCGTGTCGCTCGATCCGACAGTCACCACTTTGAACTCATCGCGCTGAGAGAGGGGGCGCTCATAAATTCCGACCAGATCGCCAAAGGTGGGCGCCAAAGTGAAGTTAAAGGCGTCATTGTCCTTGGCCACGGCACCTAGAATCGCCCCGATATAGCTCTGCCTGGCGCCAATGAGAAATCGGCCCTGCTCTCCGGCTGGGCCCTCGACAAATCCGCCTGCATTAATCAGGTCGACAAACGCCAGGCCATGAACTCGATAGGTTCGGGGACGTCGAGTCCAGACACTGACCAGTCCGCCGAGAGCGCGGCCATATTCAGCTCCATAGCCTGCCGTCAGGGTGTCGACGCGATCCAGGGCGTCGGGAAGCACCACCGAACTCAGACCGCCGAAGTGGAAAATAATGGGAACCTCGTGTCCGTTAATCAAATAGCGGGTATCGCGCGGCGCAGAGCCTTGAATAATGACTTGAGAGCTGAAGGGGGCGGGGCGATTGACTCCCGGAAGGTTTTGTAGCGCTTTCAGGGGGTCGCCCCCAGCTCCGGGTAAGGTCTTCACTTGCGAGGCCTTGAGGCTTCGTTTCGAGTCGTCTCGTTGATCTGCTCGCCCGGTTACTGTGGTTTCATAGGTGGCGTAAGACTGGCGTTCGAGAAAAAGCTCGCGTTCAGGCTGAGCACCAGAAGTCAAAGCGCGAGAATCAGAAGCATCAGCGATCCAATCGCGCTCTTCGAGCTTCAAGAATCCTGCAGCATTCACTACCCAGGTGATCGGTCCGGAAGGGAGGTCCTCAAAACGAAATCGACCTTGGGCATCGGTCAGGGTTTTGAGCCGATGAGGAAGCGCATAGACCGCAATATCCGCAAGCGGCGTGCGTGTTCCTCGTTCGAGAACTTTTCCTTCCAGGGGCGCTGCATGCGAGGTCGAGAGCCCCATGAAAAAGAGCGTAGAAAAAAAGAAGAACCGATTCAGCATGGATTTAAAAGCCAATGGTGATGGGAGCACTGACTCCTCCTCGATCATCTCTCAAAAAAACGAGCCCTTTTGGAGCTCCCGATTCAGGCGGGGTAAAGCGATTAGACGAGCTCGAGTCGGTGCGGTTGAACTGGAACTCGCCAGCCGTGGTGAACCAACTGACCGTGAGCGTTTCGGTCTTATTGAGAACGGTTCCGGCAGTGGTGAGTGTCGTGTAGCTTTCCTGGCTTCCCGCTCCAATGATGGGAGCGAGTTTTTTCTCGGTGCTAGGAAACGACCCCGTGGCACCGGCAATCGAGACGCTATCGACGGTCACGTCGGTGAGCAGGGGGTTCGTATTGCTGGCGCCAGCGCTTTTCACTAGAATACGCCGAAACGATCGCGCAGTTTCGGTTCCGGTCGTTAGGGTGAACTCGAAAATCAGCGCCACTCCATTGGTCTTTTCGATCAAGGAGCGTGAGGTCCAGAAACTCGAGCTACTCGAGGGAATGTTAATCGTGATGGCGCCTGCGCCCGTCGCTACTCCAGTGTAAGCATTGCCTGCCGTGAGAGTTCCTGGGGCAATTGCGACAGGTCCACCACTTTCGAGCGTCGAAGCAGTCGAGCATTGAGGTGCAGCCCCATACGCAATTCCTGGATCAGGACAGGTAGCCCAAGAGTAGCTATAGCCCGAGCGAGTTGCTCCTTGAGTGAAGTCGCTGACCCAAGGAGTGATGGAGGTAGAAGCTGTGCCCATATTGACCTCAGGGCTTGAGGCAATCAGTGCCAGAACGCGAAGCGGCCCGAGCTCTTGACTTTCATCTAAGAGGTCGCTTCCGCAGCCTGAGAGCAAAAAAAGAGCTAGAAAAGCGCCTTGGCGCTTATTCGAGAACAAATCGATAAGCATAGCGAATCCTCACGGCAACAGGTTTCTGCTCGACTCGAGCAGGCTTAAAGCGAAGCTGAAGTGCGGCTGTTTGAGCAGCTTGATCTAAAGACGGAAAAAGTCCCTGTACTAGCGTGGCTTTTCGAACCAGACCCTCTCCATCAATCAGAAGGTCAAGCATGACCGAACCTTGAACCCCGGCCTTCTTAGCATCTGCGGGATAGGGCACTCGAAAATCGGAAAGCAAAACGGGCATCTCGCTCACCAGATAATCATCAGTGGGAATGGGAATAGCTGACGGATCGTCATCTCGGAGCCTGTCTTGGTCAGGGGTTTTGGCCAAGGTATTACCCAGCTTTGAGGAGGGGGCGTTGGCATCGGAACTTGCAAGATGATCTCGAGAGAGGCCAAAGATGGCGCGCGGTTTCTTCTGGGA
>JBDLQW010000055.1:0-8439 GCA_039800365.1 Pseudomonadota bacterium | reverse complement strand
CTACCGAGGTTTTGAACTCAGCACTGACTTTCGCCAAGTAATCGGTAAAAATCGAGGTCGTGCCGCTTCCGTCGGCGCGATAGACAGGAACCACCGCAAGCTCAGGCAAGCTCACGCCAGGATTCAATGCTTTTAGCTTTGAATCAGACCACTTCTGGATCTTACCCATGAAAATTTCAGCGATCACCTCACCGCTCAATTTCAACGGCGCTTTCAGGCCTGGCAACTGATACGAGAGGACCACGGCTCCTAATACGGTCGGCACGTGCACGATTGGCGTTGCCGCCTTAGCGAGCTCTTGGTCGCTCATGGGCGCATCGGAGGCTCCAAAGTCCACCGTCCCTTTCAAGAGCTGATTGATGCCGCCACCACTGCCAATCGACTGATAGTTAATTTCCACTCCAGTTTTCGTTCGGTACTCAGAAAACCACTTCGAATAGAGGGGGTAGGGAAAGGTCGCTCCAGCTCCCTGCAAAGGCGTGGACGCGCCCCAGCTCACTTGATCAGCGCCCATCAAAACCATAAAAACTGCCAAAAAAACGGAAAAAAACGCTTCTTTTCGCGCAGAAACTCCTAAAGACCCAGAGGCTCTCTTCATCACGTGCTTTGCTCCTTTGACGAACTCTTTTAGTGTGTTCGGTAGTGACCCTGTTTTTCCAGAGAAAATTAGCCCTTGTGTCAAGTTTCAGTTAGATTCTTCCCCAAGGACCCCAAAGACTATGAGCCGCAATTTGTATTCCGACCTCGTCTCGCGAGGCATTCTCAAGCAAGTGACTGCCCCTACGCTCGAAGCTCGCCTTCAGGAAAAATCCCTAACGCTTTACTGCGGTTTCGACCCCACCTCAGACAGCTTGCACGTGGGAAGTCTGCTGCCCTTACTCACTCTGCGTCGATTCCAGAAGGCAGGCCATCGAGTACTGGCCGTGGTGGGAGGGGCCACCGGCATGATCGGCGATCCGAGTGGCAAGAGCCAGGAACGAAGCCTTTTAGATGCCGTGACCCTCGAGAAAAACGTTCAAGGCGTGACCACGACCATCGCTCGTTTTCTGGATCTTTCGGGTCCAAACGCGGCGCGCGTCCTCAACAACGCCACCTGGTTTGAGGGCCTGAGTTACATTGGCTTCCTGCGAGACGTCGGTAAACATTTCACCGTCAATCATATGTTAGCCAAAGAAAGCGTAAGGGCCCGACTCGAAGACCGCGAGCACGGCATTTCTTACACTGAATTTTCCTACATGCTGCTTCAAGCCTATGACTTCTACCACCTGAATCGAACCGAGGGGTGCAGCCTTCAAATTGGGGGGTCCGACCAGTGGGGAAACATCACCGCAGGCCTCGACCTCATTCACCGGCTTTTGGGCAATGAGCAAGAAGTCTTCGGGCTTACCCATCCGCTCGTCACCAAAGCCGATGGCACGAAATTCGGAAAAAGCGAAAGTGGCACCGTCTGGATCGATGCAGCCAAAACGTCGCCCTATCAATTTTATCAATTCTTCATTCAAACCTCAGATGCCGACGTGCTGACGTATCTCGATTACTTCACCGACCTAGACGAAACTACCCGTCAGGGCTTAGCCCAATCCTTACGAGAACGTCCTGAAGCGCGTGACGCGCAACGAGCTTTAGCGCGCGAGATGACCCTTTTGGTTCACGGCCAAACCGAACTCGATCGAGTCGAAAAAGCCAGCGCGGCACTCTTTGGCTCCGAGATTCACTCTCTTGACTCAAGAACGCTCAAAGAAGCGTTTGCCAGCGCCCCCTCATCAAAAGTGTCTCAAGAGCAACTTCAAGATCAGGGTTACCTCTTGATTGAAGCTTTGGTCGACTCAGGGCTCTGCCCCTCAAAAGGAGCTGCTCGAAAAGAGATCGCTTCAGGCGGAATTTACGTGAACAACGAACGCATTTCAGACCCTGCCTTCGCGCTCACGTCTCGCTCTCTCCTGGATGCCTCGCTCATCGTGCTTCGACGAGGGAAGAAAACCTATCACATCCTGGAGATGGCCCTTTAGCTGAGATCCGAGAGATTCCGGCGCAACCACCGCAGCAAGGCCAGGGGCTTTTCAACATGCGGCATATGTCCCACGTTCTGCCATCGCGTGAGTTGCGCCTGGGGAACATGCTTGAGCCAATGCGCAGAGAAGCGCTCCGGCACCACCTGATCAGAAACCCCCCAAAGCAGATGCACTTGCTTCACGCTCATCTGACTCAAAAGCGCCTCGGTGGACTCATCGAGAAAATGTCGCGCTTCGACTGAATCTAAGAACTCGCGAGTGTCTTCCCGTTCGAGAAAGGGCAGAAAAACACTTCCCACTTTCCCCCATCCCGCGGGAGGCTTTGCGAAAAGCTTTTTCCCATACTCTTCAGCGCTGGCAGAACGCACGACAGATTGAAACTCCTTCTGCCACTGCGCGCGCTCAGCAGCGCCTCCGCAAAGCCCCGAGGGAGCCATTAAAATCAAACGTGAAGGCGCCGTTAGCGGATCACACGCAGCACGTGCCGCCAACCATCCCCCAAGAGAATGCCCCACTAAAGCATCGGGACGAAACTCTCGCACCAAATCTTGAGTCAGTTCAAAAAAGCGATCGAGATGAGTGATGCATCGAGAATGGGCCAATGACCCATGAAAGCCTGGGAAGTCTAAAATCACGAGTTCTTCGAACCCTTGCTGCAGCGTCGACGCGACCGCCAGTGGAAACCACGAAAAGGGCGTGTCGCCCCAACCCGGGATCCAAAGCACTCGCCCCCGGGGAATGGCCAAGGGCGACCGAGGGGAAGCATCTCTCTCTGAAAACGAACGGCCCGCCCCACGAAGGAATCTCGATGGGGCCTTGGAGCGAGAGAAGTGCTCAAAAGACAACGGAACGCGCCAAAGCGCGAAGCGCAACTCGCCTCGGCGGCGTAGCTCGCGGCGCAGCCCCCCCACTCTGAGAAGCTGACCTGCACCTAATTGTAGCGCACTCAGGCCTGACCTCAGCGCCAGCTCGCTCCAGGGACGAGTAGAATCCACTCCCCAATCGAGACTCAAACGCGCCAGCGCCAACTGAAGCCAACGCTGAGTCATGACCGAAAAATCACTCGCCACCCGATCCTCCCAAAAACTCAGAACTCACTTCAAAGCAAACGTGACATCAACCGAAAGACTCAAAGTCTGCTGTCCCGCTTCAATGCTGGCAGGCTCGGCCGCCCCACGAGATAAGCTCTTTTCTGCCATCATCATCACTGGGCGCGGCTCGGGCGACGTACTCACACCGCCGCTCTCATGAATCACCAGCGCTTCACCCACTCGAGCCCCCAACGCAGTGGCTAGTTTTTCAGCTTTCACCCGAGCGTTCTCGGCTGCCTCTTGCAAACAAGCGACCCGCTCTTTCAGGTCTTGAGCATCCGACAAATAAGACTGAAGGTTCCCGACGTCTTTCATTCCTTCGCGAGTCGCCAAGGCAATGACTTCTCCTAAACGCTCAATCTGAGAGCTGGCCACGCGAAGTCCCATGCGCGCGCGGTAGCCCTTCAACACATTTTTATTGTTCTCCCACTCGCGAACCTCGCCCATCGAGTATTCGACGGTACGAAGCTCGAGATCTTTCAGCCCCAATTTCTTCACGGCATCACGGGCGCGCTCATACGACTGTGTGGCGTGATTGGCGGCCACTTTCAGATCAGGATCTCGAAACTCGGCCGTGACAATAATCGCGCCCCGATCAGGCGAAACCTGACGCGTGCAAGCCCCCGAGACCCGCACTTGCCGAAGCGGAACATCAGATGATGCCTGAGCACTCGCGAAGCTCGGGAAAACCGCACAAAAAATGCCAACTCTTAAACCCCAACCCGCAAGGGTTCGTCGCCCATGAGGTCGATTTACATGCGAGGCGAGAGCGAGAGGGGTTCTCGGTTGAATTCGAATCATGATGCGGGATCCTCCGTAAGTGCAGTCTGCTTTCCTCAAGGGTAACACAAGATAGCAATCTGAGAACCAATCACGTCCTCAAGACTCAAGGCTCAAGACTCGAGTCTCACGAACCACGACCACGCCCCGCCACAAACGATCAGCAGACCTGGGGCAATGACGTCCTTGAGTTTTCTGAAGCGATCGGAGACAAAAATGCACATGACACTATTTCGGCTTCTTTCGCGACGTTCCGAGTCTTGGACCTTCCGCTCTCGAGTCAGGGGGCTTTCAGTCCTCACCGCTTTGGCGATGGGCCTCGTGCCCACTCTGGGATGGACGACTGAGATACGGCAAAGCGATGCGCCATTGGCGCTGGGGCAAGCGGGAGTCAACTTCTCGGGAGATTGGCAGGGTACGGGCCAACTTCAAGGCCCCGGAAATAGGAAGAGCCCGTGCTCGAAGATTCGAATTAAGATTGATCACCGAACAGGGGCAACGCCTGAAGTTTTGACCGTGCAGCTTTACGATGCCACCTGCGGCCTCTATGGACCTGAATGGGGACCTTATCCCTTCGAGATCCGCGAGGGAAAAGTTTATGAAGGGGGCGAAGAAACAGGCGCACTCGAGGGAAGCGTCTTTCGCACGACCTCAAGTGATGGCGGGGTTCAATACCGTTTCGATCTTCAGCTTCAAAATGGGGCTTCGAGCGCAGATGACTTACTCCGCTCGAGCTATGGAGTTCGAAATGGCATGGGGACGATCGTCATCGATGGAGTCCTCTCTCGCACCACTCGTAGCGAATAAACGCTCCTGTCTGACACCCATTACCAGAGACCACAGTTATGACTTTGATCGAATCTATTGCCCTGGCTATCATTCATGGATTCTGCCGTTTTATTCCGGCGAGCGCCCCGGCGCATGAAGCGCTCCTGCATCGGTTCTTAGGATTTCCTCTAGCGGATGCGCCTTGGAAAGCCACATTTTCATTGGCCTGCTTGATGGCGCTGCTGCTGTACTTCATTCACGATTGGCTCAGCATTTTTTCGTCCTTTCTTCAGGTTTTGATCTTCCGAAGAAAGCCCATGACGTTTGATGAGCGATTTCCTTTCTTTTTGCTCTTGAGTGCCCTCCTGCCTGTCGCAATGGGCTGGTATCTCGCGCACCCTGCAGGGGCTGAGAATTGGCAGAGGATTCAGAGCTTGAGCTTACAGTTCCTGGCGGTTCCAATCCTGGTCGGCTCGCTAGTGCTTTGGGCTTCAGAGCGCTGGAGCCGAAAGAGCCGAGGTCTTTTTGATCTCTCGGCGCTGGACAGCGTGCTGTTTGGATTGGCTCATCTCACTGCCTGGATTCCGGGACTGGATGGGGGGGTGCTTGCACTGACCTCGAGCCAATTACGCAACTACCATTGGGAAGGTGCAACGAAGATCCTGTGCCTTCTTGCGCTTCCTTTTTTGATGTCAGAGGCGTTGCCTGCGTTTTCGCTGATTGGCTGGGGAACGCCGGAGCCCATTCCGTCGGTCTCGTGGTTTCAGTGGGTGCTGGCGTTACTGGTGGGAGCGGGCTCGGCCTTCATTGGACTTCGAATGCTGAATGAGCAAATCCGCCAGAACGGCCCTCGGCAACTGATCGTGTATCGGGTTTTGGTGGGCGCCGTGCTGGTGGTTCTCTCACTTTGGAGGGGCTGACTGGGCTTGTGCGAACGAAGCGCGCTCGATTTCCACGAACCCTGGCAAACCTCTGCTTGATCACCCGGGAGCTCAGCTTGTTTAGGGCTTCTTGTAGTCCACCATTTCCTTCAGCTCTTTACCCACCTTAAAAAAGGGAACCCGCTTAGGAGGAACGCTCACCACTTGGCCCGTCTTAGGGTTTCTTCCCTGATAGCTGCCATAGCTCCGATTGACGAATGAACCGAATCCTCGAATTTCGATTCGATCATCGCGCTTCAGCGCATCCGACATCATGTCAAAAACCATATTCACGACGACTTCAGCTTGCTTTTGCTGGAGATGGGCTTTTTCAGAAAGAACGGTGATCAGGTCGGCCTTGGTCATGAATGCTCCTCAAAAAAATCCGGTTACTTTTTTAACGCTAAGGACAAGCGTTTGAATTTGCAATGAAAGATTCGATTTTTGGGGATCACCTCGTGACTCGTCAGAATTTTGGCAGCAAGCCCCCGGGCAGTAGCAAGACGGCCTCACGCTCGGCCCCGCCGAGGATCATTCGACAGGGGTATCTAATGCGGGAAGCGACGGCGGAAGCGGGGCGCTCTCGGTCGCCGCCAAAGCTGAGAGACGATACCCCAACAAGAGGGCGTTAAAATGGGTTTGCCACCTTCTATGCCGATCACGAGCAAGGCTCAAAAAATCTAGGGCTTCGAACAAAGACCGCGCTCCAGCTGCTTGAACTTTTTCTCAAGCGCCTCGATCCTGGCTTCAGCTTCTCGTTTCTGTCTCTGGACATCCGCCCGAAGCTTTGCATTTTCAGCTTCGAGTCTCAAAAACTTCGAATCTGATTCTAAGCTCAGCGACTCGAATCGACCAGCTACTTCCTTCACGGCTTCAATCACCGGGGCGATCAAATGATCATACGCTACCGACTTCAAGCCTGTGCGCTCATCAGTAAGCACGACTTCTGGAAAAACCCGCTCGACTTCTTGGGCAATCACTCCCACCTGATGCCGCTCTCCAAACCGCACTTTGTCGCGGTAATCGTACTCCACAGCGCGCAACTGCAATACTTTCTCAAGAGAGTTCTCGAGCGGACGAATGTTTTCCTTCAGGCGCTCATCAGAAGACGAAGTACATCCCGACCCACTACAAACGGCAAGGCCCCCCACTCGCAAGACCGATCCTGACGCGAGATTCGCGTCACCGTTCACATCCAGCTTATAGCTAGCGTCGACAGCACCAATCCCGACGTTTCCGTTATCCTTAAAAGTGATAAGATTGCCCGAACCAACGCCATCAGAGTGGAAAGCAAACATTAGCGCATTTTTCTGGAGATCAGAACGACCATCACCACCGGCATAAATGTGCCATCCCTTGGTTCCGGCTCCATTCATATCTACACCCTTAGTCACCATACTAATCGCTACATTGTCGGTATTTCCAGGCTGAGAGGATGAAATCTCGAGACGGGGAAATTCACCGGCTCGAACCTCTAACTTTTCACTTGGGCTCGTCGTTCCGATTCCGACATTGCCGGCCTGAGTTATTGCAAGTCTCGTATTTATAGCCACATCGGAGGAGGATCTAATTTCAAAGTTATCTGTGCCTGCGCCAGTGGCTGTTAAAAACCACTCATTTAAGCCATCTCGCCTAATATTCACAAAGGGGCCATTCAAGCTGTCGACAAACGAGCCATTACCGAAGACGTGTAACTTCTCACTAGGATGCGTGGTACCAATGCCGATATTGCCCGATGAATCAATCCGCAGCCGCTCATAGGTCGCTCCTGCAGAGTTGGTAGAAAAAGAGAGCGCACTCTCACTCACATTACCAACCACGATGCGCCCCAAGTTGGTTCCCGAATTAAAGTCGAGGTAAACACCCCCATTATTGGTCGCTGAAGCTTGGCCGTTTACACGAATGGCGCCTCCGACTACCAACCGTTCGGTTGGACTCGAGTGCCCAACTCCGACGTTTCCGTCGGCTCTCACAACAAATCGGTCCATTCCATTTGAGTTGGCAGTAAATATTCTCGATCCAGATGAAGCATTTGTCGTTTTAACAAGCAAGCCATCGGATGCGGCTGCATCTCTACTATTCAATATGGCTGCCGTATACCCTTGATTCGTCTCTGTAGATAAAGTCTCCCAAACAAAAGTCTTCGTACCTGCCAAACCACGAGGTGTTGAATCTGTCACATTGGTCTGAACACTGTTTGTCAATTGAAACTTCGGACTCTCCGTCCCAATTCCGACGTTTCCGTTATTTAAAATCGTCAAAAACTCAGTGCCGCTGGTAGAGAAATTCGGCTGCCTGAAGACACGAAAACGATCAACCAAATTATCGATCGCCCACAGGGGTGCGGTTGTTGCGGACCCGAGATTAGTGTCAACAAGACTCAATCTTGGGGCTGCGCCAATATTGTTCGAGTTCCTCGTTACCAAAACAGAGGAGTCCACGTGTAATCTCGTAATTGGACTTTCGGTCCCAACTCCGACGTTTCCAGACGAGTTGATACGCAATCTTTCTACACCATTGGTCACAGCAGCTATTGTGTTAGGAATACTCGAAGTAGCACCATATGCCTGCCAACCGTTGGCATAACTATCATCAGAATAAATTCCTATCTGTGGCCCTGTATTCGATACGCCCCCAATAAAATTAGTAGCAGAAACATTTCCTGAAACATCTAACTTTGCAGCTGGCGAGGATGTTCCGATTCCAACGTTGCCGTTATTTAGAATCGTCATAAATTCAGTACCGCTGGTAGAGATGTTCGGTTTACGGAAAACCCGAAAACGATCAACCCAATTATCGATTGCCCACATGGGTGCGGCTGTCGAGGACCCTAAACTTGTGTCAATCAGCCCCAACCTGGGGCTTCCA
>JBDLQW010000054.1:0-6504 GCA_039800365.1 Pseudomonadota bacterium | reverse complement strand
AGCTCGTCGCACCTGGGTGACGACCAAGAAGGCGTCACGCCTCGAGGAATTCCTTCACATTTACGCGGCTTTCCATAATCTTGAGCTTACTGCTCCGGTGTCATAGAAGGCGGGACCAGTTCAGAGCAGTGACTAACCAGTCGCTCCACAATCGCCTGCACCGGCAAAATTTCATCGATCAGCCCCGCGCTCTGACCCGCACTCCAGACTTCCTTCCAGGTGGTCATTGCAGCTGCTTTTTCCAGGGCGCGCGCCCCCAAGAAGGATCTCAACAGCTTCATGGGTTTTTTGGTGCGGGGGCTTTTCAGCAAGAATTTTTCAAGCCAGCTGATATCGGTTCCCACACGGTCGATATAAGGTGTTCGAATCACCGCTGCGGGCGTTCCCGATATCTTCAGTGTCATCACAATATCTTCGGGACGCGCATTAATAATGGCTTTTTTGTAGTCCTCTGAAACGCGCGCTTCGGTGCTGGCGATAAAGCGCGTGCCCAGTTGAACGCCATCGGCTCCTAAAGTCAAAGCCGCTGCCATTTGTCTTCCAGTTGCAATTCCTCCTGCTGCAATGACCGGGATGCGAAGGTGCGCCTTTAAGTAAGGAATCAGCACTAGAGGAGACAGCGGGCCCGCATGACCGCCGGCACCTGCAGAGACGGCGATCACAGCGTCAGCCCCTTGGTCTTGAACCTTTTTCGCGTAATCGAGGTTCACCACGTCGCAGAACACTTTGCTTCCGACGGCGTGCATGGTTTCGATCACATCTTTTGGATTTCCTAGTGAAGTAATGACAAAAGGCACCCGCTCTTCAGCGCAGATTTTTAAGTCGGCCTCCATGCGGGGATTGGCTCGATTTACAATCAAGTTGACGCCAAAGGGAGCGCCTCCGGCAAGTTCGCGGGTTTTTTGAATCGCTTGGCGAAAGGCTTCGGGTTGTCGCCAGTTGAGCGAAGGCATAGCTGCCGTCGCTCCGGTGCGGCATACGGCTGCCACCAGAGTTTCATCGCTGACTAAGAACATCGGGCCTGCAATGATGGGGTATTTGCACCCGATGAGTTGAGTTAAGGCAGTATTCATGTTTTTCCCTGCCGGAGGTCAGCCCCGACTCCTTTTAGGTTCTTTCTTCACTGTGAGGAGTCCAGTGGAGGTTCGCAAGGGTTTCTTTTTTCGAGGGTCTTTTTTGGGTCTGAACTTGGCGCATTCTGGCTCTTGAATTGGGCCTGAATTTCGGGCAAGAAAATGGCACTTTTTAATTATGCCGATCTACGAATATCAATGCGACGCTTGTTCTCGAGTTCATGAAGTCATTCAGAAGTTTTCGGATGCTCCTTGGTCGAGCTGTCCAGATTGCCAAGGGCCAGTTCGCAAGCTCATGAGCGCAAACTCCTTCGCTCTACAGGGCTCCGGTTGGTACACGACTGACTACAAGAAAAAAGGATCGGACCAGAGCAAGGGGTCCGGCTCTTAACCCAGCGCGAGCACCGGTTAAGTTCCGAAAGAAAATCGCCCGTCCGCTCGCAAGGAGCTTGACGCTGAGTTTGCTGAGTTTAGGGTCGAACGTCACGTTGGCCGTCACGCTTTGCCCTTGAGGCGATCCCCCAGTTCATAGAGACGCTCATAGGCGTAAATTCCTGTCGAGTGAAGATCGCTCCACTGAAACTGCAATGCGTAGCGTCCCACAGGATGCGCAGCGACGATCCGAACATCTGCTGAAATGTCTTCGCGTCGCAAGATGCGCTTGCCCGTCTTCTCATCGACGCACGATGCACATGGGCACTCGAATCGAAGCTCAAAATAGGGAATCTCGTGCCTGATGCCGTTACTCCATTCGAGAGAGAGGCAGTTTGCACGAGTGGAATGAGGTTCGATTCGAAGCGGCGTTGGCAGCATTTTGGAGTCCATCGCGTTGTCATAGAGCATCTTCGTAGGGGAATGAAAGTGTCGATTTCTAGGTTAATGGGGGTGATTCTCTTGGAAGATCGCGCTATCTCCTAAGGGGGCTCTTGTTCAGCCTTGCGGATTGATTTCGATGGTTCGATACCCAAGAGAGCAGTCGCTGAAGGCAAAGCCCTGAGATTTTGAGATTTTGAGATTTTGAGATTTTGAATAGAGAGGAAGACTTTCATGATGAGGGACCGAGTGAAGACCGCAAAAGGAAAATTAGCAGTACTCACCCCTGGAATGGGAGCCGTTGCCACCACGTTTTTTGCGGGGGTTGAGGCAGTCAAACGAGGGATCGGCAAGCCGATCGGCTCGTTCTCTCAGTTGGCCCAAATCCCTCATTCAGAGGGGGGAAGAAAGGTTTCGACTCCGGTTCGTGATTTGGTGGCATTAACCGACCTCAATGACTTGGTTTTCGGGGGTTGGGATATTTTTAGCGAGAACGCTTACGAGGCCGCCAAATACGCCCAAGTTCTAGATAAAGAGTTGATTGAAGCGCTACGCGAACCGCTCTCGAAAATTCAGCCGATGGCTGCCGTTTTCGATAAGAATTATATCAAGAAAATTGATGGGCCGAATGTGAAACGAGGAGCCACGAAGATGGATCTCGTCGAGCAGCTCAGAGCGGATATTCGTCAGTTCATGAAGACTCATGGCTGTGATCGCGCTGTGATGGTTTGGTGTGCCTCTACTGAAGTCTATTGTCCTCCGGCAGCGGTTCATCAGTCTTTGAAGGCATTTGAAGAGGGCCTTCGTCAAAATGATCCTGCGATCTCGCCATCGCAAATGTATACTTATGCAGCTCTACGCGAGCGAGTGCCCTATGCGAATGGATCGCCCAATGTTTCGGTAGAAATGCCTGCTTTGATGGAATTGGCGCAGGAAATGGCCACGCCCATTTGCGGATCGGATTTCAAAACCGGACAAACCTTGATGAAAACCGTACTCGCCCCGGGCCTTCGAAATCGCCAGCTGGGGGTATCAGGCTGGTACAGCACGAATATTTTGGGGAACCGCGACGGAGAAGTGCTAGATGATCCGGGCTCTTTTAAGTCGAAGGAAGTTTCCAAGACAGGCGTCTTGGGTGAGATTTTGTCAGCAGAGAAGTATCCTGACCTCTACAGTGAGATCCACCATGTGGTTCGAATCAATTATTATCCACCTCGCGGTGATAATAAGGAAGGCTGGGATAATATCGATATCTTTGGATGGCTCGGCTATCCCATGCAGATCAAAGTAAATTTTCTGTGCCGAGATTCTATTCTTGCCGCGCCGCTGGTTCTGGATCTGGCTTTGTTTATGGACTTTGCCGCTCGTGCAGGAATGCGGGGCGTACAGGAGTGGCTTTCTTTCTACTTCAAGGCGCCAGTGACAAAGCCTGGTGAAAAGCCTGAACACGATTTGACGGAGCAGTTGGGTCGATTAGAGCAGACGCTTCTCCAGGTTTCGAAGGAAAGCCAGGAAACACGCGGGTGATCTAGTGGTTGACCTCGCTGAAGAGCGTTTGATTTCGAGCCTGTATTTCGCGTTGATCCTCTGCCTATCGGCAATTTACGTGGTCAGGGTTGTGGTTTCTGGTCGGGCTCGGTTTGATCGGATTGAGAGGCACGGCGGGAGCTTGATTTTGAGTAAGCCCTGGATGGAAGGGGCTTATTGGTGCCTTCAGCCCGTTTCAAAGATTTTGCTGAGTTGTGGTGTCTCTCCCAATGGAGTGACGATCTTCTCGGTTTTTGTTGCAATCGGCGCAGGATGGTTATTGGGCACGGGGCATTTTGCTTCTGCAGCGGTGATCGGTTCCCTGGCAGCGCTTTTGGATGCAGTGGATGGAATGCTGGCACGGAGCTCAGGACAGGCGAGCAAAGGTGGCGCTGTTTTAGATTCCTGCATGGATCGCTATTCTGAGTTTTTTTTCCTCGCAGGCGCCGTCTTCTTTTACCGTCATAACCCCGTTGTGCTTTTAGTGGGCCTTCTCGCAATTCACGGATCGTTCATGGTGAGCTACACGAGCGCCAAAGCAGAAGCGATGGGGGTGAGCCCACCAAAGAGTCAAATGCGTCGTCCTGAACGAGCGTTAGTGCTGCTCCTCGGGGCGATCCTCTCTCCTTGGTTTACGATCCCGTGGGGTGAAGGGCAGGTTCTCGAAGTTCCCATGGTTTTGGCACTGGTGGTTGTTGCCTGGGGTTCCAGTTTTGCCGCAATTTCAAGAGTGTTCCTTCTGGCTCGGAGTTTTGATCGAGCAGAGATGGTGGAGCGTCCGCAGCTTTCGAGTCCTGAAAGGCAAAATACGCGGTAATGAAGCCAGACCGAGGCTCGGTCGTGAGGCGTGTGAGCTCCCATTTCAAACCCAAGAGGTTCTCTGGCGGGCGCACCTGAGCGGCTAGCATCAAGGGGGTTTTCTGAAGGGTTTTTGAAAATGCCAGCAGCTCTTCGGTCACCCGGCTTTTTACGAGCCCCTTGAAAAGGCCCAGTGTGGCTGAGCGATCATCAACCGAAAGCGAGCTGAGATCGACGGAGTGAAGGGCGAGCGAGAAGCTCGAGTCGGCGTTTCGGTAGACTTCAACAAAGCCATCAAATTTTAACAGAACATCTTTACTCACGAACAGACGTTGAAGCCCTCCTCCAGTCGCTTTTTTTAAGGCGAGTCGGATTCGCATGGTGCCGGTAGCCGAGCGTTCAGAAACCGAAAATATGGGGCTTTCGAATAGAGCAATCGATGAGCCATCGCTGAGCCGAATGTTGTCGAAGTAGCCTCGCAGATGACTCAGGTAGAGCAAGCGATTGATCATGGAAGGGTGAATTGCGAGGGCAAAGTCATGCCTCATCGAATCTGAAAAGTGGGGCACGGTTGCAATTCGTCTTGGGGGGCGGTTCTTCGGCGGTGTGCTTGGCAACGGGTCCTCGATAAAACTAGTAGCACTTACTCGTAGGGTGCCATCACCGAGGCGTTCGAGTTTCTCGGGAAAAAATCCTAAAAGAAAGTGTTGTTGATCCCAAGGAAGATTCGAAGGAGCTCCTGGAGCGGGTACGGGTAGGGCCTGCTCGGGAGTCTTTCTCGAAAGCTGAGCAGCGCTGGAGGTAAACCATCGGGGAAGGTTCTCGCGAAGGCTGAGTTCGAGGCATTTTTGAAGAGCCGCGGTAATGGCGGTCTTCTGGTTACGGATAAAGTCAACCATGGGCGTAGGGTTGAGAGTGTGACTGCGCCCATTGATCGAGATCTCAATCTGGGGAAGTTCTAAGATTGGAGAAAGGTTTAGGTCGGCTTTGAGTCGTGAAAGATTGGTGTTGAGACTTCCGATTTCGAGGTCGAAGGTTCCCGAGGGTCGTAGCCGAATCAGAAGATCGCTGGAGAGCGATAAAGGCTCGTGATTCTGGCCGAGGCGAGCTGAGACCTGCTGTAAGCCTGCTGTTCCCAGCCACGGATTGTTCAAGTCTCGGAGTCGAATTTTGTCAGCACGAATTTGAATTTGAGGAATTTCAATTTCGAGTCGAGCCCAAAGTCCATCGAGGTCTGCGTTTTGTCCGAGAATTCGAAGCGAGAGCTTCTCGATGTTCGCCTCATAGTTCAGGTTCAGAATCTCTGCAGCGAGTCGGGGGTTTGCTAATTCGAGATTGAAGATCCATTTGCGAAGTTCTTCGGTGAGCTGCGCAAGCGCACTTTTTGATTCCGGCTGCATTTCTTGAGAAACTGCCATGAGGTCTAAGGTGTGCTCTGCAGAGAGTTCAAGTCGGGGAAAGTTTCGCTCTCGCACTTTTACGCCCGATCCTTCAAGAACGGCCAAAAGGTCGCGATTAAAAAGTTCTTGCCCTTGAGGACTGATTTGAAGCCAGAGGCTCTGCGAAGAGGTGTGCTCTTGTTGCTGCCAGTTTCCGAAGGCTGGCAAGGCAAGAAAAAGAAGTAGAAGAGCTCGAAACGGCATAACGCTTGACGTCGTAGCGTGGAAGTCGCAGTGCGTCAAGCCTGTGGGGGCTGTGAAATTGGGGGGTAGAGCTGAGAGTCTCAGTTCCAAAGTGAGGCGCCAGAAGGGGTCACAAACCGTCGAGTTTCCTCGTAATTACGAGGACTTTCGTTATCGTGATCGGATCGACCTCAGGATCATAACGGCCCCGGATTCTTTACGTCGACACGCCGGCATGATTCGCTAAACTAATGAAATGAAAGATTTAAAGACGATAGGGTCGTCAAATCGGCTGGGGATGTCGCTTCTGGAAGTGATTATTGCGGGCTTTATGGCATCGCTGGTCGTGGTGGGGCTCTCGCAAGGCGTCTTGAACAGCATGAAGCTGGCCAAGCGAGTGGAGGTCAAAAGTGAAGCTAATAACTTCCATCAGCTTTTAAGCTTGGCTCTTTCCAGTAGTAAGTCGTGTCTGGATCTTTTGCCTCCCGGTTTCTCATTGAGCTTGGCTCAACTTCCTAGCAAAGAGGGCACCGTCTGCGAGAGTTGCGCCTCTGACCTCAGCAGCCTTCGCATGGGGGGCACTCAGTACACACCGGGAACCAAGTACGGCACTTCTCTGTCTTTGAGTGGGGCTCAGATTTCGGTGACTCGATTTCGAGTCAATCTGGGAG
>JBDLQW010000053.1:0-2655 GCA_039800365.1 Pseudomonadota bacterium | reverse complement strand
CCTCGCTTCGGTTGAGCTAGATCTATTCAATCGTATGGAGAATACTGCCTTGGGGGTACATGCGGCCTGTATGGGTGGGGCCTGGCAGGCATTGGTCTTTGGTCTTCTTGGGGTTCAGCTGACTGATTCTGGTCCCACGCGCGGAAGACCGGTTCTCATTCCGAAGTCCTGGGGAAAGGTCGAGAAGCGGCTGCTTTTTCGAGGTCAAGAGTTTTTGATCTCTGGGGAGGCTGCATGACACAGTGGAGTGAGGTCATCTTACTGGTGCGCCACTCACAGGATTTCGATCAGCCGATTCGCATCGCCTCAGCAATGGCGAGCGCTTGGGGCATTCGGGTTCATGTTTTAGTCGATCAGCGCCTGGGCTTGAGCGATCCGCAGATTGAGGAATGGCTCAAATCGCTCAATATTCCGTTATTTTCGGTGCGAACCGAGAGGTGCACGGATGTTATCGAGACGTGTTTGGGTATGTCAAAAGCACCAATGCCGCAGCCGATCGTGGTGAGTTCGTATGAGGCATCATTGTTTCAAAAAGAGCATTCAATCGCTACAGCAGGAGAGAGAGAGGGCTCGGCCCATCCTGATCCTGACTTAGTTCGTTTGATCGAATCTTTTGAGAATCCGATCTTGTTATTGCGGCGCGGGATCGAGAGCCAGTGGCCTTGGCCGAGTCTTGCTGTTCCCATGAGTGGTGAGAGCCGATGTAGCCAAGCGCTGACAGTGGCCATTGAGTTCGCCCAAAAACTGAGTGTTCCCATCGATTTGATTCGAAGTCTTGCGCCTAGTTCTGAGGCGATTCACGGCGATGAGGTTCATCATGAGCTGGAGCCCATGCTCGAGGAATTCATCACTCATGCCTGCCCGTTTGCATCGCCCACGGATCGGCGGAGAATTCGGCAAATGGAGGTCGTGGCCAGTGAGAGTGCTGAGGCTTTCCTGCGGCATCCTCTGGTGCGAGAGGCGGGAGCCTTAGTTGTGGAGTGGAAGGGGGTATTTACGGCTGGCCATGCTGAGATTCTTAAGAAAATCTTGGCAGAGCTTTCGGTAGCGGTTCTCTTAGTTCGAGAGTCTGCCGTTGAGGTGTCGTCGCTTCGAGCGGGACGGCAGCTCGGTTAGGCAGACTGCGGTCGTTTCACCAATCGTGAGAGCGTTAATAGGCGGGAGGCGATATCATCGAGTGGCACAGACTCTTCCGCTCCTCCCATGCGAAGCGCCTCTTTAGGCATACCGTAAACGATGCTCGTGGCTTCATCTTGTGCCAGCGTTCTTGCGCCCATTTGTCGAAGCTTTAATAGCCCGCGGGCGCCGTCAGCTCCCATTCCAGTAAGAATCGCACCCACGACTCGCCGGCCCTGAAGCACAGCAATCGAGTCGAAGAGGTAGTCGACCGAGGGCCTGTGACGGTTAACCGGAGGCGAGTCATCGATCACGACTTGAAGTCGTTGAGCTACCTCAATGAGCTTCATTTGCCGGCTTCCGGCAGCAATCAGGACTTTTCCGGGCTCGACCCATTCGCCATTCTCTGCTTCTTTCACGCGAAATTGGCAGAGTTGATTCATTCGATCTGCAAAAGATTTCGAAAAGCCTGCCGGAATATGTTGAACGATGACGATCGGAGGAATCTTCTTTGGCAATTGAGTGAGGATTGCGCGAAGGGCCTCGGTTCCTCCGGTTGAAGACCCAATGGCGATCAAGCAGGATTCGTCGATTTCGAGAGGCCCTTGAGCGAGGTCGGGCCGTGTCTGTGGCGGTCTTTTTTGCCTCAGTCGCTTCTCGGCTTTTACCGAAGCTGCTGCCTTGATCTTTTCGCAGATTAATGGGGCAAGCGACTTCACTTCGCTTGTGGAGGGTTTTTGGATGTAATCGACAGCGCCAGCCTCGAGGGCATCAAGAACATAAGTTCCATCCTCAGGTGCTAGGGCGCTGATCATGATGGTAGGAATAAACTTCTTGGCGAGAATTTGCTTGAGAAGCATCACCCCATCCATTTCGGGCATATGGATATCCAGAGTGATCACGTCGGGAGTATTCTGTTCGAGCGCCTGAAGAGCTTGCGAGGGCGATTCAACGATGCCACAGCACTCGAGAGCGGGATCGGATTCGACGATCGTTCGAAGAATCCTGCGAATGGTGACCGAGTCATCGACCACGAGCACTTTCAGCTTTCGCTGGGGCAGAGTGCTGTCGGCAGCCGGTTTTGTTGAGGTCGTTGTTCTGGCCAAACGTTCCGAGACCTCGAGCGCTCCTTTTGCTACGCGAATTCTTCCCTCAAGATGAAGAATCTGAACGGTGATGGCGTTGGCAGAGTGAAGAGGCAGTTCGACGGATTTTCCCTCACGCACACCCATCGACCGAAGGACTTCTGCCAGCCACTGGAACTCCGCCGTGCGGTAAAGAATGCGGAATTCAGAGTCGGAAACGGGGCTTCCTGAAGGGCCCGATTGAGCTGGAGCGTGGGTTTGAAGCCAGGCTTTGAAGGCCTCGGGGTCTTTTCGCAGAGATTGGATATCGGGCTCACGAAGCAGCAAAGTCTTGGTGAGTGGTGAGCCCTGCTGAGTCCATTTCCCACTCCATGAAAGCAGCAAGGCCCCTCGAGGAACGTCGACTTCCGTGCACTCTTTTTCTGGATCTCCGATCCATCGTAGCGAGTTCACT
>JBDLQW010000052.1:0-4778 GCA_039800365.1 Pseudomonadota bacterium | reverse complement strand
GAGAGACAGGATGTCAAAGCAGCATTCGAAAGTCAGCCCGCATCGGTTTTGGATCGGACTTTTTAGTTGCTGGGTCTTGCTTTTATCTGGAGTGTTTAGCTCTTGGTTTGGCGGTCCTGGGCTTTTGCAGTGGTGGCGTCTCGAGCGGCTCTTGTCGCAAAAACAAGCCCATTTGACTGAAGTTGAAAACGAGGTTTTGGCGCTTTCTTCTGAGCAGACGCGGCTTGAACGAAGTCCTGCCACCCAGCATCGAGAGATTCGCCGCGTTCTGGGTTATGTCCGCCCTGATGAAATGGTTTTTGATTTCTCGGCAGAGATGCCGTCGTCTCGAGTGCTTCCGGTCAGCGATTCCGAAACGACCGTTGCGCGGCGTTAGCTCTTGGTGCCTTTGACAAAGCCCATCGGTCTCGGCACACTAAAGCCAGAGAGATCGGAGTCCACGGAAAACCGGACTTCGAGAGCAGGAGGGCTTTCCACGGATGGCTTTCGGCAAAGTGAAGTGGTTCAATGATTCCCGGGGTTTTGGAGTAATTGAGCGGAGCGGCGGCGGAATGAGGAGTAGTCAAGAGGCCGCCAAAGAGGTCGAGGAGATTTTTGTTCACTACTCGGCGATCGAGAGCTCTGGAGGCGGAGCGCAAAGTTCTGGCTCGCCTCGCAAGTCCTTACGACAGGGCGACGCTGTCTCTTTTGATCTCTACGCCAGTCAAAAAGGCCTGCACGCTCGCAACGTCAAGCGAGTTTGAGACGACGCTCTGATTCGGGCCGTGATTCGGGCTGGATAGCTCGGGCTCTGGAAGGTGACCCGTTCGCGGCGTTTTACTCGCTGCGCGAGGACGACTCGCCGTGCGTGTGGCGAGCCCGAATGATGGTCTTGATGTTGCCGCGGACGTTGAAGTCTCCGACCACTTCGATTTCCCAAGGCTGAAGCAGAGCGACCAGGTCGTCAAGAATCACATTCACGACATCTTCGTGAAAAATGCCCCGATCGCGATACTGATTGATGTACAGCTTGAGGCTTTTCAGCTCGACGCACCAGTCTTTGGGAGAATAGCGAATTTGAATGGTCGCGAAATCTGGGAATCCCGAAGCAGGACAGACGCAGGTGAACTCAGGGCAGCTGAACTCGACCGTGTAACGGCGATGCTTGGTGCGGTTGGCAAAACGCTCAAGCTTGGCTTGGGCAATGATTTGCGCGCCGTCAGGGCGTTCGTTGGAAAGCGTGATCGATGGGGAGCGGGCTCGCTTGCGAGCAGTTTTGCGAAGCTGTGCTGCAGTCATGGGCCCCTTGTACTGGGGGTGTGACTCAGGTGCAAGCGGGGTTTATGTTCAGCGACGACTCGCCTTTTTCTTGAATGGACTTTTCGGAGGCGCGTCGACCCGAGCAGCTTGTTCGGGCTGAGGGGCATTCAGTTCATTCCAACAGCGCTCGAACCCTGGCGTGCCACGCTCATACAGAATTCCTGCAGCATCGGTGCACGTCACTGGCTTTTTAAGGTCTATTTCTCCTAAGGGGGCGTCTTCAGCTTGACCAGGCTGGCTTGCCAGCCAGGCCGAAAGGGCTAACGCGAGCAGTGTCGCAAAAAGAGCAGAGCCGTTTCGAATTCGGCGAGAGTAGATCGGTGACATCGAGACTCCTTATCCGGCCTTTTTTGCAGGACGATCGTAACGTCCCTGAAGCGAGGTTTGTTCAAAGGCTGCTTGGCGGATTCTTTCCCGTAAAATCGCAGCCGGAAGCCGTTGTAGGTCCTCAGGCAGGGGATGCTTCAAAGCATACAGCGTGAGTTGATAGCGATGGGGAGAGGAGCCAACAGGAGGACATGGCCCAAAGTAGCCGAGCTTTTTTGCTGTGTTTAGACCCTGTTTAATGCCGTTTGGAAGGAGCTCCTGCGGAGGAATTCCTGCGGGAAGGTGTCGTATCGTGGGCGGAATGGCGTAAACAATCCAGTGAATAAACGTGCCACCCGGTGCATCGGGGTCCTCCATGATGAAGGCGAGCGATTGAGTGCCCCCAGGCGGTTCGGTCCACCGGAGCTCAGGAGAAGAGTTGTCAGAATCGCAAGTGTATCGTCGCTCGAAGCGATAGGTCACTGGATCAATGGCGTCGGTTTGCAGCTCAAAGGCATTCATTGCCTTTTACTCAGGGCAAATCGAATGCCAGGTTCGCAGTCGCCTCGGTGCGCCGTCAGGGTTCAGGGGTCAAGATTCAAGAAGACGTCGGGGGCGATTCTTCTGCCTCCTCGCTACCTTTTTCTGCCTCTTTTTCTTGCTCTTTTTCTAAGTCCTGCTTCTCAAGCTCTTCATCGGTTCGGTTTTTGAATCGAAAAAATTGGGGCTGAAAAAAGCGATTTTTCCCTGAAATTTCGACGCAGCGTTTGCTTCTGAGTCCCTCTTTCAGTTGAGTCATCTTCGGAATTCGCTTTTCAATGAGCCTCTCGGTCAAGTTCTGCGGTGAGGCTTCGGCCACAAAGAGGCTCGCGTTGAGGCGATTGCGTTTATCCACGCGATCACGCTGGTACAGGAGCAAAGCGTCGTGTTTTTGTCCTGGAAGGCAACGACCGAAAAAGGCTCGGCTTTCATGAACAACCGATCGATTTTTAGGGTCGAGCAGTCTGCCCGGAAAGGTCACTCGTTGAGGCTTGGTCTTTCCGTCTGCTCGAAGGAGGTGCAGTTCGGCGTCGTGCGATTCGGGCGACACTCCAGAAACCAGGAGGTAAGGAATGCTTCGGTCTTGAGGCCAAAGCCATCCGATCCAGCGGGGGTCTTGAAGGGGGGGAAGGTTGATGGCGTCGGGCGCCGGAGCGGCTGCCTCAGAGAGAAAACGGAGTTTGCTGCCAGAAATTTCGGGGGTGGTATTCTCCCATTTTTGACCTCGGGCGGCCGCTTCAGGGGCGGGATCGGCAGCAAGCAGTAAAGTCGGAACGAATAAAAGCCAGAGGAGCGCCCAGCTGGGGGGCGCCAGGGTCTTGTGAGTGGTCGAGCCATCCCTACGAAGTTTTTGCTGCATACCGAGAGTATAAGCAAAAAAATTGTGGTAATGAGCGTCAAAACTCAAAAGTTTCAACTTGTCGTTTAGGAGGCCCTCAATGACCACGTCGCCAGTGTATATTAATTTAGAGTTCACCCCGAATCCCAACACCTTGAAGTACTCGGTGAATCGCACCTTAGTTGAAAAAGGCGCGAGAAACTTCGTGCGCCCCCAGGATGCAGCTCAAGACTCACCGCTTGCCGCCAAGCTCTTCGATGTGCCGGGAATCTGCGGCGTGATGATTGGCCGCGATTTCGTGACGGTCACTAAAACCGAAGAAGGCGATTGGGATGTCGTGCACCGAAGCACCTCTTCGATCATAGAGGGGCATCTCAACCAGAACCTGCCCGTGGTCACGGGCGATGCAGCGGTCGCGCATAAGGGCGGAGACAGCGAGATTGAAAACAAGATTCGTGAGATTTTAGACAATGAGATCCGACCCGCCGTGGCGATGGATGGCGGCGATATCACTTTTGAAAGGTTTGAAGACGGGGTGGTGTACCTGTACTTGCAAGGCTCGTGTAGTGGATGCCCCAGCTCAAGCGCCACTTTGAAAATGGGAATCGAGAAGCGTCTTCAGGAAACCATTCCCGAGATTCGGGAAGTTGTTTCGGTTTGAAGATGAAATTCGTTCTGGCGATGGCTGTCTTGCTGGTCGTTTCGTCGGTTGTCGCGTGCGTGACTTCACCGACCGGCCGCAAGCAGTTGATCCTTCTGCCAGAATCACAAATGGGCGCATTGGGCGCTCAGACGTTTGCCGAGATGAAGCGATCTCAGGTCCTGGCGCAAGACTCACGCCTCAACGATTACGTGCGATGCGTGGCGCTTCCGATTTTGGCGGTTTCGGGCTCTGAGATTCCTCAAGAGCGCTGGGAGATCGTGGTTTTCAAGGACGATACGGCCAATGCCTTTGCTCTTCCAGGGGGCAAGATTGGCGTGCATACGGGATTGCTCAAAGTAGCTGTCACGCCCGCACAGCTGGCGGCAGTGCTGGGGCATGAGGTTGGACATGTCTTGGCTCGGCATGGAAACGAACGGGTGAGTGAAGGGCTTTTAGCTCAAGGAGGCCAGGCAGCGCTGGCCTCGATATTAAAATCGAAAGGGGGGAGAGCGGAGATTGCCGCTCTCCTGGGCGTGGGGCTTCAGTTTGGGGTGCTTTTGCCTCATAGCCGCACTCAAGAAAGTGAAGCTGATCAGATGGGTCTCGAGCTGATGGCAAAAGCCGGGTTCGACCCCGTTGAAAGCATCGAGCTTTGGAAAAATATGTCTCGCGGAACGGGCGGGCAGCCGCCCGAGTTTTTATCGACTCATCCTTCGCATTCGACTCGAATTGGAGACCTAGCCCGACTGCAGGACCGGGTTCGCCCTTGGTTTTTGAAAGCTCGAGAGTCAGGTCGCGAGCCCCACTGTTCGGTTCCACCACTCTAAAAGCCGAGCGCCTGCGGACTTCGGTCATCGGCCAAGGCGACTGAAGTTTTTTTGCTGGGGTTGCGTCGCTAGTCTACCTATGCGACGACTCTTTCATGGCGCAAAAATTTGCATTCTCGATGGCGGGTGTCAGTAAAATTTATCCCCCCAATAAGCAGGTGCTTCGCGATATCTCGTTGTCGTTTTATTACGGTGCGAAGATCGGAGTCCTCGGTCTGAACGGCGCGGGTAAATCGACGTTGCTGAAAGTGATCGCCGGCGAAGAACGAAACGTGAACGGCCAAGTGCTGCCCACCGACGGAGTGACTTTCGGATATCTGCATCA
>JBDLQW010000051.1:0-12216 GCA_039800365.1 Pseudomonadota bacterium | reverse complement strand
TCCCGAAACTGTCGTGGTCGAGTCAGCCCTTGGGTTCCGAATCGGTGCAGGAGCTTCAGACCCGCGGAATCAAGTTTTTTGCTCGCTTTTCCTTGGTCGATGATTCGGCATGGAAGGTTTTAGTCAGGCAGCAAGAGGGCGAGGACATCTTGACGGTTGTCTATGATCGTACTTCAAAGTTGTTGTTGTCGACTCCTGGGAACTCAGAGCGATTTCTATCGGCTGAGGCAGTTCAGGTCGAAACGCGGTCAGACCCGTTTTTGGTGACACGTTGGACCAAGGGCGCGCACGGGCAAGAGCTTCGAATTTATGATCCTCGTAGCTCGAAGCAGCCTCTCGTGTATTCAAAAGCCTCGAGCTGGGCCATTGACTATCGCCAGAATGAGGGACGGCTGAAAATTCGGGGCAAGAGCGATGAGCCCAAGAATGCCAGCGCAAGCGCCTCTTTCGAGTTAGCTTGGCCTTAAGAGGTACCGCAGCTGAGCGGTAAGATTCGATCGCGGCCTCAGTAAAGATTCAAGCTAGTGTCCGACGCCGGTCAACGCGTAGAGGATCTCGAAGGCAATCAGAACGATGATGATGATCTCGAGGAGCATGCTGCGTTGGGTGTTGACTTCGCCTTGAAGCAGCTCTGAAACCTGGGCCAGAATCGCCATTTTTCGACTGATGCTGCCTTGCCAGTCTGATACGCGAAAGCGGCGGATGGCTCCTCGAAAGACCCGAGCCAAGTAGAAATCACCGACGACTTTCAGCGAGTTTTCCACTCGTCCCAGGAATTCTGAGAACTCAATAAATCGCGTACTCGCTTCATGAGAGAGCTTCCAGAAGGGAATCCTTCCTTTGCGTCGCCTTCGGGCTTCAACCGAGTCATACAGCAAGCTCAAGCGGCGATCGATGAGATCGTCGTAGTAACGCATCTCGAGTAAGTGGGTGACGGCAAACTCGAGCACATCGGGGATGTCTCGGATTCCGCTGGGTTCCCAAACTAAAGCGCTATTCCAGTCGATGGCCACCAAGTCGTTGTCGCGATACGAATAGTGATACTCAGCCATGGTTTCACGATTCGTGCTTGAGAGGTTGCGGTCGGTTTCACCGAGTAACAGGGCCGTGATGTCGCACTTTTGTGACAGCTCTTGGGCGGTCTTGGCGCCATCGATTTGCTCCAGAAAATAAATCGTATAGTCCTCGAGTCCTTCCCATTCCGAAGGTTCTTGAAGTGCATTGTGAAGTCGAGAGGTGAGTTCGGTGGCTCGGCGTCTCGCGAGAGCGTCGATTTCGGTATTGGCCTCCAGTGCGGCAGCCTTGCTCAGTAAACGCTCCCAGTCGGTGCCTTCGGGAATGTTGAGGTGAAAAAGAATCGACATCACGCCGTAATCCCAAATGCGGGCCGTCGTCTCGACAGAGAACTCACGATTCATGACCTGAATTTGGGTCTCGCCAAGCGCGATGGTAATCGGTGCGCTTCGGATGACGATGGCTTGTCCCGTAGGTCGTGAAAGCTTGAAGCGTTCTTTAGGGCTGTCGGCCATGGTAAGGATTTGCTCGACTTTGGCCAGATCGACTTCTTCGGCGATATCAAAGCATCGGTAGAGCAAAATGGATCCCTTGCGGATCTTCACCGAGGAGGAGGCCTGATCGAGCGAGGGAGGTGGTGTTGGGTTGGTCGTCGAGTTCATGCACCAAAACCTTAACGGGAAATGGGTTGGTTTGTCGTGGTTTCTGTCTCAGCTGGTCTCGGGGCTGGGGGATTCTGGGGCTAAAGCCTGGATGCCGCTCGGCCCCTCCTTTTTGGTGCATTTAATGCATCGCGCTATGTGTTCGTAACCCATTGATCTCCCTGTGCTTTAGTGAACTTTCGCTCGGTTTAAAGATTTTTTAACTCGGATAACCTTAGTCCGATATAATAGTATTGAATTCGGACCTGGAAAATCGTATTTACCGCGCACCTCAAAAGTTATGTTGAAACTCAATCGGACCACTGAGTACGGACTGATCGCTCTAAGTCACCTGAGTCAGAAAGCTCTAGGTGAGGCTGCATCTGCTCGTGAGATGGCCGATCTTTATGGCCTTCCCTTCGATATTCTCGCCAAAACGCTTCAACGTTTGAAGGATGCAGGGCTCGTTCAATCTGCTCAGGGGGCTCGGGGGGGATACCGGCTTCAACGCGAGCTCACTCAGGTCACGCTCTCCGAGTTTCTCGAGTTGATGGAAGGAAATACGAGCGTGGTGGCTTGCGCCGAGCGTTTGTCTGATTCGCTGTCGGACTGTGAATTTCATTCGCGATGCCGGATTCAGGGCATGATGCGGGGGCTCGACTCTCGGCTAAAAGTCTTTCTTTCCGGAATTCGTTTATCAGAGCTGACCGCGACTTCGCCCTTAGAGTTGGTTCAGCTGCAACCTTTGACACAAAAGCAGGTGCACTCATGAAGAAGCCTATTTTTTTAGATTATCATTCGACGACGCCAGTAGATCCTGCCGTTCTCGAGGCAATGCTCCCTTATTTCACTCAAACCTTTGGCAATGCTGCGAGCCGAAATCATGAGTACGGTTGGACTGCTGAAGCGGCGGTAGAGAAGGCCCGCGCTCAGGTGGCTCAGTTGATCGGTGCGACTGACAAAGAAATCGTTTTTACCAGTGGCGCCACCGAAAGTAATAACCTCGCGATTCAAGGTGTCGCTCAAATGTACCGTGAGCGAGGACGGCACATCATCACTTCCCCCATCGAGCACAAAGCGGTTTTAGATACTTGTCAGTATCTGCAATCGGTTGGCTTTGAAGTCACCACGTTGCCCGTCGATGCCTACGGCCGTGTTTCTGCTGAGTCAGTGAAGGCTGCCATCCGGCCAGATACGATCTTGGTAAGCGTCATGTTCGCCAATAACGAAATCGGTACCATCAACCCGATCGCTGAAATCGGCAAAGTCTGCAAAGAGCGTGGGGTGGTTTTTCATACCGACGCGGTTCAGGCATGTGGAAAAATCGAAGTCGATGTCGAAAAAATGGGAATCGACTTGCTCTCGTTGACAGCCCATAAAATGTACGGACCCAAGGGAGTGGCGGCGCTCTATGTGCGTCGGCGCAACCCTCGTGTTCGAATCGCGCCCCTGGTTCATGGCGGCGGTCATGAGCGTGGCATGCGCTCCGGAACCCTTAACGTACCGGGCATCGTTGGCTTTGGAAAAGCCGCAGAAATCGCAAAGGCTCGCCTTCAGGAAGATTATGCGCATTCAAAAAGACTTCGTGATCGACTCTGGGATGCGATTCGCGCCCAAGTTGATGAAGTGCATTTGAATGGCCATCCCACAGAGCGGTTGCCTCATAACTTGAACGTCAGCTTTGCTTATGTTGAGGGCGAATCGCTGATGATGGGCATCAAAGAACTTGCCGTTTCAAGCGGATCGGCCTGCACGTCGGCCAGCCTCGAGCCCTCGTATGTTCTCAAGAGCATTGGCGTAGGCGAAGAGCTGGCCCACTCGAGCATTCGTTTCAGCGTCGGCAGGAATACGACCGACGAAGAAATTGATTACGCGATCGAACGGGTAGTCGCTACCGTGAAAAAACTGCGCGACTTATCGCCGCTTTACGAGATGGTGAAAGAGGGCGTCGATTTAAAATCTGTGGTTTGGACCGGACATCATTGAGCTAACCGCTATTGCAGGGCTAGCGCAGTTGACTTGAAGGAAATGAAGTAAGGAGCATTTATGGCATACACTCAAAAAGTTATTGATCATTACGAGAATCCTAGAAATGTGGGATCGCTCGATAAGAACGCCAAAAATGTGGGAACAGGCCTCGTTGGCGCGCCTGAGTGCGGCGACGTGATG
Source organism: Pseudomonadota bacterium (assembly GCA_039800365.1). Lineage (GTDB taxonomy): Bacteria > Bdellovibrionota > UBA1018 > UBA1018 > UBA1018 > CAIOHW01. The sequence goes on along the minus strand of JBDLQW010000051.1, from coordinate 8,392 downwards.
AAGTTGCAAATCGAAGTAGATGAAAAAACTCGGGTCATCACGGATGCCAAGTTTAAGACGTTTGGGTGCGGGAGCGCGATTGCCAGCTCTTCGCTAGCTACCGAATGGGTTAAGGGCAAGACCGTGGAGCAGGCCCTAGAGATCAAGAACACTGAAATCGTCGAGGAGCTTTCTTTGCCCCCGATCAAGATCCATTGCTCGGTCTTGGCCGAGGATGCGATTAAGGCCGCGATTCAGGATTATATTAAGAAAAATGCAGGAGAACAAAAGTCATGAGCGACACGATTCACACCGATGCCACCACGCTCGAAGGACAGTCGGCTGCTGAGGCTCCCTCTGCTTCGTCAACGCCAGCGGGCTCAGAAACGGGGAAGCCGACCTCTCTGAGCATCACTGCAAAGGCGGTTGCCGAGATCAAGCGCATTCAGGCAAACGACTCCTCGGCGGTCGGCGCGCATCTGCGCGTGATGGTCGTTGGCGGCGGCTGTTCTGGCATGAGCTATAAGCTGGGCTTTGATTCTCAGCCTTTGGCCGCTAGCGATAAGGTTTTCGAGAAAGATGGCGTGAAAGTGATTTGTGACGCCAAGTCGTTTTTGTACCTCGCAGGCACCGAGCTCGACTTTACCGACGGCCTGAATGGAACCGGGTTTGTTTTCAAGAACCCCAACGCGAAGCGAACCTGTGGTTGCGGTTCAAGTTTCTCAGCCTGAGCGTTGCCACTTTTGCGGAGTGACGCTGACGGGGCCTTTAGCGCCGCATTCGTGCGGCGCGTGCGGTTTGCCGCAGCCGTTAGAAGCTGGGGTCTCAGCAGATCCGTTTCGCATTTTTGGAGTTTTTCGAAGGTTCTCTCAAGATCGATCCGTGTTGCAAAGGCGCTTACTTGAGCTCAGTCGCGCACTTCATCCCGACCGCTTCGTCAAAGCCGAAGCTCATTTGCGTCAGGCGTCTCTCGAGAGAATGGGTTTGGTCAATGAGGCGTATCGGCAGCTCTCTGATCGTGAGGCTCTTCGAGAGTTCTTGTTCGCAGAAGCTGGATTTTCGGGTAAGCGCGCACAGGAACCCGAAGATCTGGAGTTGGCTTCGCGTTGGTTTGAGCTAGAAGAAGAGGCGCAACAGGCTCATGAATTGGCGCAGTTCGAGGGAGAGCTCCTGAATCGTTCAGCTGCCATCGAGGCGCGCTTAAAGCATCTTGAAGAGTTGTATGATCGGGGTGAAGACCCCACTAGCACCCTGGCAGAAATGCACTTGGTGGTTCAGTCACGCAACACACTGAAATCGCTTGCTAGGGACGTTGAGCGGCTGAAGGCCCGGCTGGGGTGAGGCTTTCGTGGTAAGCCGAGTGTTAAGCTAGTGTTTAAAAGAAGTGAGTGAATGGGGAGAGTAGAGTAGCGCAAATGACAACCTCTCGAGAGCCGATTGTCGGAATGGATCTTGGAACCACTCATAGTCTCGTGGCGATTGTTCGCGATGGGGTTCCCGTGGTTCTTCCCTCACGAGAAGGACAGCGCCTTTTGCCTTCGGTCGTCTCGATTGTAGGGGAGGGTGCCGAGCCGGTATTAGGATACGAGGCGCGTCGCAAGCAGATTCTTGAGGCCAAAAACACAGCGTTCTCGGTCAAGCGCCTCTTGGGTAGAAGCTTCGCTGATGTCCAAGATCAGGCTGAAGAGTTCCCTTTCGAGATCGTTCCGTCCCCAGCAGAGGGTCCTTCGGGTTTGGTTCGGATTCGGCTGGGCGAGAACTTGTTCACAGCCATCGAGATTTCAGCACTGATCTTAAAGGAGCTTCGTCTTTCGGCCGAGGCAGCGTTAGGTGTACCTGTGCGCCAGGCGGTAATCACGGTGCCCGCCTATTTTAATGATTCTCAAAGGCAAGCAACCCGGATGGCGGGTCGCTTGGCGGGACTTGATGTTTTACGAATGATCAACGAGCCCACGGCGGCCTCCCTGGCTTATGGACTCGATCGAAAGAAGCAGGGACTGATTGCTGTCTACGATATTGGCGGCGGAACGTTCGATGTGTCGATTTTGAGGTTGGAAGATGGAGTCTTTGAAGTGCTTTCAACTCACGGAGATACTCAGCTAGGGGGACACGATCTGGATTTGGCAGTAGCCAAGTGGTTCGTCGCGTCGCTGAGTTCTGGCGGGAAAACGCTGGCGCTAGCTGAACTCAGTAGATCGGAGCGAGCAGCCTTGCTTGAAGCGGCAGAATCGGCCAAGAAGCACCTGGCAACCCAGACTGAAGCAACGCTTGAAGTGACGCTTCGAGGAAAGACCGAGCGCCAGATTTTGTCTCTCGAGGTTTTTAATCAGATTTGTCGGCCGATTTTAGAGCGCACCCGAGTGAGTTGTGAGGGTGCTTTGGCGGATGCAGGCTTGAAGGCGCAAGACCTGACCGACGTCGTTTTAGTGGGAGGGCCCACCCGCCTTTCAGTGGTGCAGCAGGTTGCTGAAGAGATTTTTGGAAGAAAGCCTGGGGCGTCGGTGCATCCCGATGAAGTGGTGGCTCTGGGGGCAGCGATTCAAGCCGATATTCTTGCCGGAAATAACCAAGAGCTTTTACTTTTAGATGTGGTTCCGCTCTCTCTGGGGATTGAAACCTATGGGGGGTTGATGACGGTTTTGATTCCACGAAACACGAAGATTCCGGCTGTGGCTCGCGAGACCTTTACGACTTTCGTCGACCGTCAGACGGCTGTAGATGTTCATGTTTTTCAGGGAGAGCGCGATCGAGTTGCGGAGAATCGCTCGTTAGCACGCTTTAAGTTGCGTGGGATTCGTCCCGCTCCCGCTGGAATTCCACGGGTTGAAGTATCCTTTTTGGTGGATGCAGACGGCATTTTGCAAGTGAGTGCTCGAGATATCGAGACGAATCAAATTCAGAGCGTAGAAGTGCGTCCGAGCTTTGGACTAACCGATCAAGAAGTGCAGGAGATGCTTTCAGCCGGAGTTGAGAGTCGAGAGAAAGACAAGGCGTTTCGTCGCTTGGTTGATGCTCGAAACGAGGCTGAGCCGATCTTGCGCGCTACTCAAAAGAATCTCGCAGACGCCGATCGGTTGGTGGGAACTGAGTTGGCGACGGAGCTGCGTGGCCTGGCGTCGCAACTCGAAGAGGCGATTCGAGGCGATAATCCCGTGCTGATTCGGCAGGTTCGCGATAGTCTCAACCGCGCAACGATACCTTTAGCCGAAAAAGTGCTTTCCGAAACGCTGGCTCAAGCAGCTAAGCGAGAGGAGCCCGCTCGCTAGAGAAAATCGAGTGCCAAGACGACACGTATCAGAGAAAGAAACTGAGGAACCGGTATGCCAAAAGTCACGTTTTTGCCCTTGAATCGAACTGTTGAAGCCCGCTCGGGTGAGAGCATTCTTGAGGTCGCCTTGGCGCACGAGATTCCCTTGCATCATGCTTGCGGGGGCTATTGCGCCTGTACAACGTGTCAGATTCGGGTGGTAGAAGGCGCCGAGAATTTGGGGCAAATCGACGAAGAGGAAGCGGAGCGACTCGAACGCGCCGATGACGTCTCGCCTCAGTCGCGATTAGGGTGTCAGGCCAAGGTGCTTGGCGATGTTCGAGTTGAAATGGTGCACATCGACTAGTTTTAAGCGAGGTATCGAGTGAGTTCAGAGTCGTCTATGTCAAAAGACTGCCAGGGTTCTTCTTCGACCTTTCAGGTCACGTTTGTCTCGCCCAGTGGTGAGCGCCGCGAGGTCCAGGTTGCGGCTGGAGAGTCGTCGAGCTTGCTTGAAATTGCCCTCTCTCACGACATCGAAATGGATCATGCTTGTGGGGGCGTTTGCGCGTGCTCCACTTGCCACGTTAAGATTAAGGAAGGCCTTCGTTCTTGCAGTGAGAGTACGGAGGAAGAGGAAGACCAGTTGGATGAGGCACCAGGGCTCACGGCTCAGTCACGGCTTGCGTGCCAGTGCATTCCGTCCGGAACAGAGGACCTTGTCGTGGAAATTCCAAGTTGGAATCGAAATCGCGTACGAGAAGGAGCCTGATCCAGTCCTGAGGAAACGCCGGTTGGCGGCCCCAGGGCCGCAATAAGGGGTGTTTCATCATGCAGGGGCGGGATGGTGGTTTTGAGCTTCTTTATTATGTTTTTCCTTCTCCCCGAGGAATTGATTGGGCGAGTCCGACGCGGCTATTGTGGTCGGCGCTTGCGAGTCTTTTGCGCTTCAAGTTCGAGCGCGAGCACCAGATTGGTCATGTGAACATCGAGTTGCGTCGCGCGCTCCCCGGCTCTGGGGTACTAGAGCCCCGCGGCTCTGAGGTGCTAGAGCCCCACGGCTCTGAGGTGCTAGAGCCCCACGGCGTCGAGCGTGAGTTCCTCACGGGCATGACCTCGAGCACTCGAGGCGATACCACCCGAGCCGTGTTGGCAGAACAAATGGGCTTAGGGGTGCTTTTTCATCACTTCGGAGGGCGTCTCGAAACCGCCGAAGAGGTCGAGCGCCAATGGCCCGAGCGGCGAACCTGGGGCGAGCTTGCAGTGCTTCGAATCTTGCTCTCCGATGAGGCGGCCAACCGAGCCCGCCGCTTCGAGCAGGAGTTTCGTGAACGGGGGCATTCCGCGCATTACGCGTTGCCGCTTCGACCCCGTTATGGCGAAGGCGGGGGCTGTAGCGCCTATGGGGTCAGCTTTCTCGAGATTACGGGCCTTCTAACCGAAGAAATGCGAACGCGTTGGTCTCGAAACATTCGGGTGCCTGAGGCTTTGATCGGCAGCCGCTCTCCAAAAAGGCGCATCCATTTTATTTGGCTTTTGATCGCGTTTTGGAAGGGCTGGGCCAAGCCCGAAGAGCCCCATCGTGAGATTCTTTTCTGGGATCCCGATGCCATGTATCGTTGGATGATCGAGGTCCATGCATCGTCGCGCCCTGAGTTTGCGAAGTCGGAAGTGGGAGCGGTGAAAGTGCTCACCTGGGACGCAAGGGGAGTGCCGGCACCTCAGGGGCCGATCTGGTTGGAAGCGGAGGGGAAATGAGTCGATGGCGATGGTCTGCAATGGTGCTTGGCGTAGGAATGCTGACTGCTGCTGTTCTGACCTCTCAGCAAGCAGTGGCGGCTTCAGGTTCTTCGGGCTCTAGTTTTACATTTCGGCTTCAAGGAGAGCCCGAAACGCTCGATTGGAATCGCGCACACACGAACGCCGAAACTTACTTGTTGTTGAACTTGATGGAGGGGTTGCTGGAGGTCAATAGCGACCTCAAAATCGAGAAGCGTTTAGCAGAAAGTTATTCGATTAGCGCTGATCGAAAAGTCTATACTTTCAAGCTGAGGAAAGGCGTGAAGTGGCAAGATGGGGTCCCGCTTCGAGCCGGTGACTTTGTCTACAGTTGGAAGCGGCTGCTTTCGCCGTATACTGCCGCATCGTATGCCTACCTTCTTTTTGACGTCGAAGGGGCAAAAGACTTCTACGACGGAAAGAACCGGGATTTTTCAAAGGTCGGTATTAAAGCCCTCGATGACGCGACTTTAGAAGTCCGACTTCGCAAGCCCATCCCTTATTGGATTTACGTTCCTACGTTCTGGGTCACGTTTCCGCTGCGCCAGGATGTTGTTGAGAAGCATGGAGAGTCGTGGACCATGCCGGGAAAGATGGTGACGCTAGGCCCGTATACGCTCTTATCGCGTGAGCTTGAAAGTAAGATTACGCTTCAGGCCAACCCCCGCTATTGGGATAAACGGGGAAATGTCGATCAAGTTGTGGCCCAGATCGTTCGTGATGATCAGACGGCGCTGACCCTTTTTGATACCGGATACCTCGATTTCGTTACTGAGATTCCGTTTCTGGAGCTGCGGCGACTCTCGTCGCGAAGCGAGCTCCGGTCATTTCCGTATCTAAAAACTGCCTATTTGGGTTTCAATGTTTCGAAATTTCCGATGACCTCACCGCGCTTTCGCAAAGCGATTGCCATGGCCATCGACAAATCGAAAATTGTTGAGGCGCTTCAGGGCAGGCAGACGGTCGCGAGAAGTTTGATTCCACCTGGGGTTCTGGCTCATGACCCCAAAGCGGGTCTTGCTTTTGATCTTCTTCGAGCTCGCAGCGAGCTGCGGTTGTCTGGGGTAGATGTAGGAAGCGCCCCACTCACGTTGGAGCTGCTTGCGTATAATCTGGATAAGAACCGAATTCTTGCCGAGATTCTTCAATCTCAATTATCGCAGAACTTGGGAATTCGAGTGAAGATCGAGCTTTTTGATCCTAAGGCCTTTCGTGCCCAAGTTGATCTGGGGGTCTATCCGCTTTTCCAGGCGATTTGGGCGGCAGATTATCCTGATCCCGAGAATTTTATGGGAATCTTTCGATCGAACTCGGGAAATAATCGAACCGGGTGGAAGAGCGCGAGCTATGATGACTTGATCGATCGCGCATCGATCGCGCGCTCTGAGAAGGAACGGGGCTCACTGTATCGTGAAGCTGCTGCAATTCTTCTAGAGCGTGAGGCAGCCATCGTGCCTCTGTACTATGAGCCCTTGATCGCCTTGGTGAGCAAGCGCTCGAGTGGGGTGACGGTGAACCCCTTGAATTATCTGTTGATTAGAAACGTGAGTGTCGAGCGTCAAGCTCGCTAGGTTATCGCGAGCGTCAAGCTCGCTAAGTTATCGCGAGCGTCAGGCTCGCTGAGGTAAATCTCTGATGAGAATCGCCATTGCTGGAGCCAGCGGCTTTGTGGGGATGCACCTGATTCGTCATTTAGGGCAGAGCGAGCATCGCGTGATTGCTCTCTCTCGAAGTCGGATTGCCGATTTACCTGAAAATGCTGAGTGGCGTGAAGCCGATTTATTCTCTCAGGGAAGTACTCAACGGGCTCTCGCGGGAGTCGATGTGGCGATCTACCTGGTGCACTCGATGCTTCCCTCGACAAGCCTGTTTCAAGGTAGTTTTCACGATACCGACCTCTTGCTTGCCGATAATTTCGCTCGAGCCTGCGCGACCCATGGTGTGCAACAGATCCTCTATCTCGGGGGGCTTTTGCCCGAAGGCCATATCAGTCCGCATCTCGAGAGCCGCCTCGAAGTTGAGGGCGTGCTAAAAACCGCTGGAATACCGGTGACGATCTTTCGAGCAGGAATGATTGTCGGGCCCGGAGGCTCGTCATTCGAGATTCTTCACACGCTGGTTGATCGCTTGCCAGCCATGATTCTGCCGTCATGGACTCAAAAGAGCACCCAGGTGATTTTCATTGACGATGTTGTTCGAGTTCTGGCGATCGCAGTAGGAGATCCTCGTTTCTCGAATCGGACGATCAATCTCGTTAATGGCGAGGCTCTTCGGTACGAAGACTTGCTTCGGCAGATGGCACGCGTCTTGGGGGTTCGTCGCTGGATGATTCCAGTGCCCATTCGATCCACCGGTTTTTCTAAGCTCTGGGTGACGTTTTTTGGAAAATCAAACTATGAGCTCGTGTCTCCGCTGGTCGATAGCTTGCTTTGTGATCTGCCGTCTGCACCGCCAGATGAGGGGATTGCCCCGATCATTCAGTGGCGAAGTTTTGAAGCCATGGCTCTTGAGTCACTGAGAAGGTCTCCCCAAGTCATTTTTCGCAAACGACCCGCGGGCCGAATCAGGCAGAAAACGGTACGCTCGATTCAGCGACTGCCGAGGGTGCAGCGAGCAGACAGTCGGTGGATTGCTACCGAGTACCTGCGATGGCTTCCCCGGCTTTTTCGCTCGTTCATTCAGGTTCGCTCGCATGAAGATTCTGGAACCATCAGCTTTCATGCCTTTGGTATTTCCCATCCGTTGTTGGAACTGAGGCTGATCCAGGACCGAGACGAGCCCAGCCGAATGAAGTTCCACATTACCGGAGGGGTTTTATCGGCCACCAGCCATACGGGATGGCTCGAGTTTCGACAGGTTCAAGCAGGAAAATACACTCTTTCTGCGATTCATGAATTTGTTCCGTCATTGCCCTGGGTCATCTATCGATGTACTCAGGCCCCTCTTCACGCTTGGGTAATGAGGCAGTTTGCCGAACATCTGTCGCATCAGCAGATTCATCAAAAGGAAGGAATGCTCGGTGAGAAAGATTCGTAGGCGATCATTAGGAACGATCGTTCCTCTTTTGGGCTCTGTGGCGCTGGTGAGCTCCTTCCAGTGGGGCCGAGTCGTTGAAAACCATTCATGATCAGCTCTTTGAGAGGTTCTTTCCGCTTGAGGGAGTGGTCTCAGAGCCTGAGCTTCATGAAGAAATTTTAGAAACCCTGGTGTTGACCTAGGATTCCTCACGGTTCCCAGAGGCTGTTTCGCCGATCAAGTCTGAGGTACGAAGGCGCCATCGTTGCCAAGGAATGAGTCGAGGTGAAGAGCAGTGTTTATTCGACGGCTTCAGCTCTGCCGAGAGTGAACCGCGAGCTGATCGCGAAGCCAGTCGCCGAGGTACTGACA
>JBDLQW010000050.1:0-4491 GCA_039800365.1 Pseudomonadota bacterium | reverse complement strand
TAAGCCAACTCTATTTTGGAAGTCGCCCTCAAGTGGCAATTGAACTCAAGAAAACCAGCCTCAAACTTCGTGAAATCCAGTCTCGTGCCGCTGAGCGTGCCTATGAGCAAGCAATTCTGATCAAGAAGCTAGAAACCTACCGGCACGAAGTCCTTCGACAAGCGCAATCACTGCAACAGCCGCCGCTTCCGCCTGAGCACCAGGCGACCTTCAATGAAATTCTTTCGATCTTTCAAACCACAGAAGCCAAGGCTCTCAAACCAGAATACCAACCCCCTGAATGGATCTGGCAAAAGCTCAAGTGGGTTCAGCTCCATGCTGAACTCAAATCGCTCTTTCTCCGAGATGCCCCGAAGTCGCGGGACGAATCGGCTTTAACCCGAGTCTTTAAGTACATTCAGTCGCTCTCAGAAGAAGAGAAGCGGTCTTTAGGTGTGCAAGACATGTCAAGCAGTCTGAACTGGTTTAAGCGCACCAAATGGGCTCGAGTCATTACCACTTGGGTAGGATTCGGGGCAGCTGCCGAGATCACAGTAGGCGATACGGCACGAAGCCATCTGTTTTCGGTTTGGGAATTTTTTTGGGAGGATCGAATTCGCAAAGAACAATGCGCCTCGAAACCCTCACCTGAAGAGTACACGGCCTGCGCGATCGAGTATTTGCGTGATAAGTTTCCAACCGAAATTCTTTTTTCGCACGAACGAGCACAGGAGCTTTTCGACGAAAAAAACGTTATCACTCAGCCGGTGATGCGCGCCGAGTTCGAAGATCTCACCCGTAGGCGCAATCAGTTCCTCTATGAATCGAAACAAAAAGAGCATTTCTCGGCTGCAGCCAAGCAAGGCATTCTGCTCTCTGATCGCAGCTCGTCTGAGTATCGCCAGCATCTGATTCAAGAGACTGACGAAGACACCTTCAAAACCGATCTCCTCTCTGAAGCTCCAGAAAAGGGCTACCTCATGTTCAAATATGCCAGCGCGTACCGACGCCCCGAAGTCCGGTCGCTGGCTCAAACCTTGAGCAGCGCGACTAGCCTCGATCAAGTCGAAACCTTGCTTCTCGCCATGAAAAACCTGCACCCGGGTAATGAACTCCTGAAAGAGCTCGCGACCGATCTGGGAGAGATCATGAAGGCTCGAATCGAGTACCGACAAGCCCAGAGAGCAGAGAAAACAACAGAGAGTGCGTTGCAAAAAGCGGCATCCGACGCCATTGAATGAAGATTCCCCACGAGCCCAAGATCCGACGCTTAAGCGCCATTAAGCGCGCTACAGAAGCAGCCGGGCTTTCAGAGGCCCGTTTCTTAGCTGGCCGAAGCACGAGAAAGATGGAGCTCTTTCGCGTGCTTCGCATCGGACTCGAGTTCATTCGAGGGTTTCGCCGACTGCACTTTCTAGGCCCCTGCGTCACCGTCTTTGGGTCGGCGCGCTTTAGCGAGGATCACCCTTACTGCCAAATCGCTCGAAAGCTCGGAGCCGCACTGGGAAAAGCCGGTTTTACCGTCATGACTGGTGGAGGTCCTGGCATTATGGCTGCCGCTAATCGTGGCTGCTACGAAGCGGGTGGCGTGTCAGTGGGCTGCAATATCCGTTTGCCTCATGAACAAGCCCCCAACCCCTGGCTGCATCACGTGGTCGAATTCTATTACTTCTTCGTGCGAAAGGTCATGCTCGTTAAATACTCGTACGCTTTTGTGGTTCTTCCGGGGGGCTTCGGCACTCATGATGAATTAAGCGAGGCTCTCACGCTCATTCAAACAGGAAAGCTCTACGATTTTCCGGTGATCCTCATGGGCAATGAGTATTGGCAGCCGTACCTCGAATTCTTAAACCGCTGCGCCTACGAGCATCGCACGATTGACCCTGAAGACCTGAAGTTCTTTCATGTCACCGACTCGCCCGAAACTGCCTGCGAGATCATCCTCAAAACTGCCCAGGAAATTGGCCTCGAGCTTCAGACTCGTACTCCCAGCCCACCCGTTTCTCGCGAGCCTTAAGAAAGCCAGAAAAGCACTACGATTCCTAAAGCCAAGCGATAGACAGCAAAAACTTCAAACCCCACTCGCGAAACCCAGCGAATGAGTCCTGAAATCGCGATCCAACCGAAAACAAAGGCACTCAGCGCTCCCACCAAAAGCGTGAAGCCGGCTTGAAGGCCACTGCCTGGACCCATCGAAGCAAGAAGCTCGGGCCAATGAAGGAGCTCTGAGGCGACGGCTGCCGCCGTAATCGGCGCCGAGATAAAAAACGAAAAACGCGCTGCCGCCTCTCGCGAAAGTCCCACCGCCCTGGCCCCCAGAATGGTCGAGCCCGAGCGAGACATCCCTGGAACCAAAGCAAGGCACTGAAAAAAACCCACGATCAGCGCTCTTCGAGGGGTCACATCCTCAAGGCCATGTCTTCCGCGCGACCAGCGGTCGACAAGCACCAGGACCAGACCGCCCAAGATTAAAGCGCCCGCGATCAGTGGAGGTCCTCGCAACGACTCGGCAATCACAGAGCGAAATACCGCTGCAGTCATCAGCGCAGGTAAGGTCGCTAGAGCAATACTCCACGCTTGCCGCTTTCCCTCTCTTGTTGGCAGTGCCTTGAGCAAGCTCAGCCATTCTCGCCTGAAAAAAAGCACGGTTGCCGCCAGCGTTCCTAAATGCAAAACCACATCAAAACTCAGACCAGGATCGGGTCGTCCGAGAAATCGGGGCAAAAGCGCCAGATGGGCCGAACTACTGATCGGCAAGTACTCTGTTAAGCCCTGAACCGCGCCGAAAAGAATCGCTTCGAAAATATTCATGAACCATAGACTACATAGAGGAATGATGACCCCCCATCGAATTTTTTGTACCGCTGAATGAAAAAACGGCTCGCCTGCCCCTCAGCCCTGTGCCATCCTCTGGGCATTAACCTCGGATCCAGAGAAGGAGAACTTGATCCATGAAAGCATTGGTTCGTGATTCTGCATTGATCTTGGCAGCGACCCTTTCGGCCGCTTCGCTCGTGGCTTGCACGAAGAAGTCTGCTGAAACCGCAGCCCCAACCGAAAACACCGCCACGTCCGCAACCGCTACGGCCCCAGAAGCCAATAAAGCGGATGCTGATTTGAAGATGGAAAATCTCAAGGACGGCACCGGCGCCGAAGCCGTTGCAGGAAAGCAAGTCAGCGTTCACTACACGGGTACCCTGACCGATGGAAAAAAATTCGATTCCTCCGTGGATCGTGGTCAGCCTTTTAAGTTCACCTTGGGCGCAGGACAAGTCATTCGCGGCTGGGACATCGGTGTTGCCGGAATGAAAGTGGGCGGCAAGAGAAAGCTTACCATTCCTCCGCAGCTGGGCTACGGCGAGCGTGGCGCTGGCGGCGTGATTCCCCCGAACGCGACTCTCGTTTTCGAAGTCGAGCTCCTGGAAGTCATCTAAACTCCGTCAGGAAAGGAATTCTCATGACTGAAGCTACCGAAAACACTGGCAATGAGCTGGAAAACCTCGTCGTCGCCTCGAAGACTAAGGATTATATCCGAAAGGCCTCGGGCGGGATGAACACTTCCTCAGCAGTAATGGCAGTGCTCTCTGGAAAAGTACGAGCGCTTTGTGATCAAGCGATTGCCAAAGCGAAAGCCGATGGCCGCAAAACGGTCATGGACCGCGATTTTGAGTAATTCCTGATTCCTGGTTCTTGATGCGGGGGGAACCTAGGTTCCTCCCGCTTTTTTATTTCCATGAGCATGACACCCGATGAAGCGTGAACTGGAGTTGCTCTTTCAAGAGATCGGATCAAAAGACCGAGTTCATCACATTATGCTGGGCTTCTACGAACGAATGGCCCAAGACACGATGATCGGATTTTTCTTCGCGGGAAAGAATCTCTCTGAGATTGCCGCAAGGCAAGCTGAGTTTCTTCTCAAAGCCATGGGCGAATCGCGCACCTACTCCGGCCTTTCGCCGGCACAAGCACACGAAAAACTTGCTCCCATTCTTCCCGGACATTTCGACCGGAGAACCCGACTGCTCGAAGGGCACTTGAAAGATCAGGGCCTGTCTCCCCGAGCCATCCAAGCATGGCTCGACTTTGAGCAAGCGTTTCGAGCTCCGATCCTCGCTCACTCCTCAACTGAAAAGCGGTGAGCCTTTTCTAAAACGGTTTTTTCAAGCTCCTTCTTGTACTCTCGAACCAAACGCCGAAGCACTCGCCCTCGCTCGGTATCTGAGGTTGAAAGCATTTGCACTGCAAGCAACCCCGCATTGGCTGCCGCCCCAATAGCCACCGTCGCTACAGGAACTCCTCGAGGCATTTGCACAATCGACAGCAGCGCATCCTGTCCCTGCAAGGCCCCCAGCGGCACAGGAACTCCAATGACCGGAAGCTCGCTATAAGCGGCCATCATCCCCGGAAGATGTGCTGCTCCGCCAGCTCCAGCAATCACCACTCGAAACCCAAGCCCCTCAGCGGCTTTTCCAAGCTCAGCCACCAACTCGGGAGTTCGATGTGCTGAGGCGA
>JBDLQW010000049.1:0-7692 GCA_039800365.1 Pseudomonadota bacterium | reverse complement strand
TTTGGGTTTTTACAAACTCGTTGGAAAGCGGCGGGAATTCCGTTGGTTTCTGCCATTCCCGTGATCATGGTGGGAAATCCGTCTTCAATTCTGGAGACGATCAAAGCATCATGCACGGTTTTTCCCTTTAGCTCGCGACTGGGGGATTTCTTTCTCGAATTCTTGGTGGTGGAATGAGGCAAGCAGCTTCCACCCCTCCCGAATCGGTCTCTGTAACGCTTGAGCTGAACCAAAGCACCATTCGCGCGCAGGCTCGAACGGTAGAGACTTTACTTCATTCTATGGAGCAAGCGATTTTCTCGGTCGATGCCGAAGGAAAAATCGTAAATCCCGTCTCGCGGTACTCAGAGATACTTTTCGGCACCACGATCAGCGGAAAAACCGTCTTCGAGACACTTTATGGCGCTTGGTCTGCTTCGGGAGAAGAGCAGGGAATTCTTCGCGAAACGCTGGGTTTAGTCATTGGAAGCGATGAGGTGCAATGGGAGCTCTCTCTCGCCCATTTTCCGACACGCGTTGCCTACTGGCATCCTGAGAAAGGTGAGAGACGGCTTCGCTGTCGGTGCCTTCCTATTTGGGATGAAGAGCAGAAAATCTGTGATCACGTTCTTTACGTGGTCGAAGATGGGACTGAGCTTGAGCGTCTTGAGGCCGAGGTTCGTGAGGAGCGCGAGCGCAACGCCAAGAATCTTCAGGTGCTACAAGAGTTGATGCAACTCGACCGAATCACCGTTGAAGGCTTTTTTCGAAGCAGCGCTCAAGAACTTCTGGATCTGGAACAAGGGTTAACGCGTCTCACGAAGCTTAACGACCCGGCACATGTATCAGGCCAGGTTGAGAAGCTTTTTCGTAGAGTTCACACCTTAAAAGGCAACGCTCGCACTCTGAATTTAAGCCTCATTGCCCGCGCTGCTCATGACTTTGAGCAAGCGCTTGAGGCTCTGCGCTCTTCGAATTCCCGAGCTCACGATGATGCTGATCATGCTCAGGTCACGACGGCATTTGCGGGGTTAAGGGCACAGTTCTTGGCCTATTCTGATTGGGTTCGCCGCACCCTAGGGCTTAACGATGATTTGCGCCGCGCGATTCTGCTAGAGGTTGAAAAGCTTCTGATGAGTCTCGAGATTTTCGCTGAGAACTGCAAGGCAACGGGACAAATCTCTGAGCCGCCAAGTGAGGAAGGCTGGGGTAGGGTCGTTCAGTCTCTTCAGTCTCACTTCCAAACTCTTGGATTTCGTAGTGAAGCTGAAAAACTCCAGGAGCTGAACTCGTTTTTCGAGCAGCTTTCTCATCAACCGGGCGAGGCGCTAAAAACACTTCCTGAGTTCGATCGCCGGCTCTCCGAGATGGCGTGCACTTTGAGAGCCGAGATTCTGGGTGCTGATATTGCCATGAATCACCAGCGAGTATCGGGCGCTGTCTCGCGATTGCGAACCTTCTTCTCTTCGGAGCAAGAGGGGTCGGGTGGACCCCCAGTTGTCAGTTGGCACGAACTTGCAATGAGCTTGGAGCAAATTGGCCTTCTTGGGCTCGCTGCGATTGCATCAGATGGAGAAGCAGTGGCACGAAGCCGAGCCACGCCCTCGAAACACCTTCAGTGTTTGGGGTGGTTTTTTTCCTTCATGCGAGAGCTTCAGTCGGGTGGGCTGATTTCAGAGTCTTACGCTTCGGTTCGACAAGTGCTCCTGGAACGAGCCCAGATCGATCACGTGGTGGCATCACTCTCAGATGGGGGATTCTCTTTTCGTTTTGATCCACTCACCCTTCGGATTTCAGCCTGTCTGAAGCAGGTTGGTGAGCTGGTGGCCTTAATTGGCCACACCCGAATTCTGATCGATGTATTAAAGCTCGTCGATGCCTTTTATGATGACGGTTCGATTGGCCATGGGACCCCAGCTGGAGGTGCGGTTTTTCGAATGCCTCGAGTGATCCCCGTTTTGGAAGACAACTTTACGGAGCTGAGTCAAAGGTTCTCAGAGTTACCGCGAGGGGCTGAGTTTGAGCGGCTGATTCAGGAATTGCCCTTTGGGACACTTCGTGTGGCTTTCGAGGGCATGATAGCGGATCTGAGCCGAGCGCTGAAGAAAAGTGTTCGATTGACTTGGGAGGGAAGCGAGATTCTGGTGGATCGTCGCAAGCTCGAGGTCTTACGAGAGGCGATCTCGCATGTCCTTCCCAATGCTATGGACCATGGCCTAGAGTCTCAGGCCGTACGACTGGCCGCTGGAAAGCCAGAGTGCGGTGAAATTCGAATCACCCTCTCAGCAGACGACACTCGTCTCCAGTGGCTTTGTGTGACGATCACTGACGACGGCGGTGGTGTGAAGCTCGATCGACTCATCGAGAAGGCCCTACGCGCAGGGAAGATTTCTGAGGCGGAATCTCGCCGCCTCTCGCAAGAAGAGCTGCTTCAACTGATCTTCCTTCCTGGGCTTTCGACTGTCGATCAGGTCAGCGAGCTCTCGGGTCGAGGTGTGGGCATGGATGTCGTTCGTGTTGCGATGGAGAGGCTGCATGGCCAGGCTGTCATGTCCTCTGAGCCCGGGGTGGGATCTTCGGTGCGGCTCTCGTTTCCAATCTAAGCTTGGTAAGAAAGCGTTAAAAAGACCTGAGCCTATTGGTTCCAAAATTGAGGATGAATCAGAACGCCCATCGTACCGCTCACGCGCCACGTCCGAACTCGCGAAGCCCCTAGGGCCTCAAACGCCCCGAGAACCAGTGCGAGATTCGTGACCTCCGTACTCGCAAAAGCCCCGCCCACCTCCGCATCCGTTTTTCCACTCCAACGGGCGATCCCGCGACGCAAGTCCTCGCCGGTATACTCCTCAACTCCTAGGCGATTTCGAAGGCTCGCCCCATGAACTCCGCCGATGCCGTGAATGACGCCACCAGCTTCCCTAATGCGCGATAACAGCGCTGCTGGAAGACTTGCCTTAAACTCAGAACGCGCCATCTGAACCGCCGACTCGAGCTCTGATCCACTTAACGGATTAGCCGTAGTTGATGACGACTGCTGTATTTCTCGAACTACTCGGTTCTTAAAGCTAACCGACGCCAGACTCGACCGAAAAACCTTGAGACCACGACCCTCGTAATAAGTGATCTGCATACTGCCGCCACCAATATCCCAAACCACCAGCTCCTCGGGCCTGAGGCCCGACACAGCCATAGCGGAATAAAAACCGATCTTTCCCTCTTCCTCTTGCGAAATCACTGAAAGGGCGACTCCAAGCTCTGAAGTAAATCGATCCAGAAGCTCGCGCCCATTTTCTGCCTCGCGAAAGGCTGCTGTGGCGATACCTGAAAAATTCCCGGCTTGAACTCCAACACTCAGCGCTTCCGATTTCAATCGCTTCATCGCCGCAAGGCCCGAGTTCACCACCTCATCGCTAAAGCGGCGATCACTCGATCGCGAAAGACTCTCTTTATAATCCACTTTCTCTGCGCTCTCGAGAACCACTGACAAGATCCTCTGTTCACAGGCGTTCACGTCGGCCACCGTCATTTTGGTAGAACCCGAGCCCACGTCAAACGCAGCTCGCCGAACCACGCACGGATCGGCGTGAACAGCCGAGCCAAAAGCAAGAAAAAGAAATCCCAACCCGATCCACCGCAATCTAAGAGCTCGCAGCATCAAAACCTCCCGCAAACCTGAGAGCTTGCCATCAGCCCAGCACCACAGCTCAGCCCTCGTAAAAATTCGCGAAGTTCACTGGCCTCGGGACCAACCGGCTCGAGCATCCTTAAAAAATGGGGCAATCGACTGCAAAATCGATCGGAAAGCTCGGCGACGGGCGAGAACCCCGGCGTAAGATCCGTCAACTTTCTCAAATCGGTGCCCACGCGAGCCTCGGGTTCTGAGCCACATGCGAGAACTTGATTCCCCTCCATCTGAACACCCTGAAGCGAATCGATATCCACCAGACGATCAGAAGAAGCAGCAAAGAAACTATTGTCTCTCAAGACGATTGAGCGAAGAGCCTCTGCCTCGTACCCGAAAAAACCCGAAGGCTGAGCAGACCCTGCTCGAGTCGAATTCAAAAAAATCGAATTTCCCTCAAGAATCGCCCCATGAACACGACCACTCACACTCAAGCCGCCATATCGGTTTTTGCGACCGTCGCGAAACGACAGGTTGTTTCTGACCACCACATTCGAAACGGGTTCGCTCCAGGGAAAATCACAAAGCAGAAACCCCGCTCCGTCGTTCTCAAATGCGATATTTCCTTCCATGATCGAATCCGAAACGCTTCCGTCGAGGTCAAAACCGCCGCCGTCACTACGGCTGGAAGTTCGATTTCTAAAGGACACGTTATCAGAAATGGTTACCTGATCCGCATTCCAAGCCCAAATACCGATCGGGCCCCCATTAGCGATATTGTCTCGACCATTGTCGTAAGCGACCGATAAGACTATCCGAGAGCGCGAGACGCCTCCCATTTCGATTCCACTTCCAGAATGCCGTTCACGATAATTAGGAACACCCCAGTTGTCATGAACGCGTGCACGACTGATTTCGATACCCGAATGTCGCTCATTCAGACAGTTTCCAACACGAACTCCAGAGTTCAGGTGATGATGCGAATGAACCCGATCGATCCAAACATTGCGGACCGCGCCACCACCCAATTGATTATTAACGAGAATTCCTGTGCCATTCTGCTCAAAAACTCCTTGGTTAACCGAGATTCGGTCAACCCCTTGAGCCCCAAAAACCTCGACATCACGAATGATGATATTCGCTGTAGGTAAAGAGGGGGTAGAGGACTGAATGTGAATGCCGTTTCGGTTTGATGCCTTCACTCGAAGTGACGAGATCTCGACGTGATGGGCGTTCTGAATCAAGATCCCATCAGAATCAGGAGAGGCCTCGATCGTGGCCCGACCTGAGCCGTAGCTTGAAATCATCACGTAAGAACGAGAATCGCCTGACTGCTGGGGCCCGATATGAATCGATCCAGGATAGACATGACCCCCATCAAGCAAGACCCGATCGCCAGGAAAAAGCTTGAGAGAACCCATTGCGCTGAGACTTGAATACTCGGCCTGGGGATCGACAGGGCTCACTCGGTAATCGCGAGCCTCACTTGGCGAGGAAAAAAAGAGGGCAACCCCAATCGCCGATGAAAGCTTCACCCTCGATGGCACCCTCATGGAGTCTCCTGGGTTCGAAGATAAGGAGTTGCACTCTTCTCGTCGCGACCTGCAGAGCCTTTGAGTTCTCCCTTGCTGTTTCGATAAAGTCGAAGATCAAACGACCGATCGTTCAGCACATTCTGAATATACAGCATCGTCTGATAAAGATCCTCGCCATCAAACTTCCCGTACTCGAAATGAAGCGGCTCAACTCCTCGACCGCCCAAATCGATCGTGACACGCAACGCCTTCGCAAGGGCCTCTTCCGAGACCATACTGACCAGAAGCCCCGCACCGAGTTCCTGGAAGATCGGATAGTTGCGGACCTTCCAAAAGCTCTTCATTCGCTCAGAAACCTCAAGCTGAGGATCAAACGCTCTCTCGAGGTGTTTCGCAGCCCAGCGAAGATCCCAAGAAATACACTCAAAACTACTGCAAGGCGCAAACGAGCTATTGGCCGTTTGAGACGAGGAATGTAATGCGCGAACCCCGTACGGAATACCCACACGATGAACAAACTCTACCATTCGCGTGCGCATTTCCTCGGCCTGAAGCCCTTGAAAAAGACCCAATGATCGCTCTGGCAAATAAATGTTCGAATTAAGCCCCACCGAGATGATATTTCCCTTCGAGAAATCCCAGTTGGGCCAACGAATTTTTTGGAATACCGCCTCAGGTAAAACCTTTTTAAAGTGACTGATCAGCTCTTCATAATCCGCCTTCGAGAAGCTTCTGTAGTTCTTTTGCCTCGTTGTTGAGAGAGCCAAAAACCGAGTGGGGTTAAACTCGGGGTCTGCTTCTGCCAGCATATTGAGAAACAGCCGTTCCGAGTTACCGTACAGTCCGAAGGCAATCTTGAGTCCGCGACTTGGGTTACTGGTCTCGAAAACAAAGTGCTGAGGTTGATTGTTCCGGTTGAAGTTCAGCACTCGGTTCGAGGCAAAATAGTTCCCCATTTCAAAACGAAGAAGATTGAGACCGAACTTGAAACCTCCAGAAAACGAGGTCGCCGAAGCCGATCCGCGAAAGATTCGATCAACACGCCGGGCTTCAAGCTCCTTGTCACGATCTTCGGTGAAAATCTTCTCGACTTCTGTCAGATCTCGAAAAAGTTTCGATCCCAACGCTTTCTGGCCGAGGGTTGGATTGACAATCTCGTAGCTCTTGAGCTTCAACTTGGCGCCCATGAGTCCGTCATAGGCTTGAGCCGCCTCGGGATTGTCTAAATCAAAGACGTAATCGACTAGGAAAACGTCAGCAATCTTTGCTTCAAGAGACAAATCCAGAAGATTCAAATTCAGGAATCGCTTGGCCTGTCGACCAACGACTCGATCCAAAATCTTAATTCCGAAAATCTTGAGATCGCCATCGACACCAACCTTAGTCTGCGACCCAACTCGCTTATCTCGATCAGCAATCAACTTAACCCGAATGTGGTTGTCCTCCATCCGGTAAACGTGAACTTGAAATCGACCCGAGATTCCAACACTTTCATGATTGCTTAAGGCGGTCGTGGCGATAGGTCCGATGGTTTTGGCGAAAAGTGCCGAGAAATGGCCAAATGAAAGCATGAGATTTAAGTCGGCCTTAAATGCCACGAAGTCGCCGGGCTTGAGCTTTTCGATGGCCCGTTTTGACGAGCTAGGAAAATTAATAAACGTGTACGGAAGAGCGATCAGTGATTTTGACTGCTCTTTGAACTGACGAACGAAGAGGATCTCGGTTCCACTTGAAATCGAAAACCCAAATGGGTCAATCGAATCGCCAATTAAATCTAAGGGTGAAATTGCCGCACGAATCTCATAAGCGTCGTAGCGGCTAAAAAGCCCATTGACGTAAGAGGGTTCACTATTCAATCGGTAGCGAATCGCCGTTTGTACCCCTTCGGCAAGTTCAGCGTCGAGAAGCTTGAGCCCGGTGCCAATCTTGAGTTTTGCTACCTCATCCTGTCCGCGACGATAGAGCTTTCCCCAAAACCCTGGAGATTGATCCACTCTTTCGAGCACCTCAGACTCAGCTAAGGCAAGACGCTGGCCCAACGGCGAAAGCAATACCAGGCCACAAACCAGTGAAAGACGAAACTTCATCGGGCCTTCAGGCAGCAATTACAATGCCATCACCTCGGGGCCAGAAACCCTGATCGATTGCAGCGAAATGAAGCCTTGAAGAGCAGAGCGAAGTCAGTTGTCTAAGAAATCGACAGGGCGAAGAGGGGGAGCTCCGAGTGCTACGATTAGAGCTTTAACTCCATTCCATCGTAACCAAAGCACCAGTCTACTTCGAAAAAGGGCTCCTTTCGGCGCTTTGCCTCGCGTTTTTGGGCCTGATAGTACAGCTTGGCCTGTCTCTCGGCATCAGCGATCTTGGCATCGCTTGAGGCGGGATCGTGGTGCATGAACACGACCCGCTTGATCTGCTCTCGAAGGGCGATATCCAGCCCCAAAACAGCGGCGGCATGTCCCCAGTCGACTTTTTCCATCTGTTCAATCAGCGTGTACTGCGAATCAAAAACCATCAAATCGACATTCTGGTAGAGCGGCAAATCTTCACCCAGCT
>JBDLQW010000048.1:0-3962 GCA_039800365.1 Pseudomonadota bacterium | reverse complement strand
GGAGCGGCGCCTGAAGACGGTCAAAAATCACGTTCGCAGATCCTGAAAGCCCGAACCCAGAGCGCCCCGGGGTCCAGCCGGCCTCCAGGACAGGGGCTTTGAAAAGACTATCCTCACCGTCTCCAGGCGCCGTTCGCGGCGCGCGAGAAAATCCAAAAAATTTTTTAGCTTACTCCAAATGACTGAGGGCTACGGCCCGCTTATCGCGGGCCTTCGCTAACCCTCAGTCATTTGGCTACAACAACAGTAAAAGGAACAAGTGCTACTTAGGCGTCCTCACAAGGCGGAAGCCAACAGCGCTGCTGACGTCATCGGGGGCGAGGCGGGCGCGACGGGACGAGCGCAAGTCCTGTGCATCGTTGTACCAGGAGCCGCCCCGGCCCACGCGGGCAGAGCCCGCATCACCTGCAACTGCTACGTTGCCATCAGTAGGTGCATTAGCGTAGCTGTTCACGTAGGCATCCGCAGTCCACTGCCACACGTTACCCAGCATTTGCATGAGACCGAAGTCGTTAGCGAAATAGCCCGGATACTTCTTGTCAAGAGCAGGCACAGGGCAGCTCAAAACGCGCGGACCCGAACCACCAACTCTCGAGCCTGCTGCTGACACGATGGACCGTCCTTTTGAGAGTGGCCCTGGCTAAAATACGCCGAGTCTTTTGCAGACAGTTCTTGGAAGTGATTCTTTTGGAACCGGAAGGCTTCGCGGATCTCTCCATCGCGACCCCGGTAGTGATAGAAGCCACCCGTTATTTCGTTCCAGGTTCGCACGACCTCCAGATGATTCGGCTCGAGCACGTAGCGATACTTTCGATCGGACTCCGCTTTCGATGCACATGCCTTCTCGATGGCTTGTGGAATCCAGTCACCACTCAGCGCCGGACCGGAAGATTCGCGATAATCTTCGGAAAAACGAATGGAATCACTCACCTCTCCCCTACCCCATCCGCGCAATTTGACCTGATACTGACGCACCGATGCCGAGATCGTCATTTTGTGATCGTAGCGAAACACGTTTCCATCTTCGACAAAGTCGGAAAACCAGGTGTGCGAGAGCAAGTGATCACGAGCCACCTGACGAAGCCCATCGATTCCGCGTGCCCGAAACTGCGGAGTGAACAGATAGCCCACCACCACTCGCGCTTTTCGACTGACCTGCACGTAGTACTCGATTTCCTTGATCTTGCCGGACTCGAGCTCCACTCGTTCCACTCGAGACTCTACCGGCAGGTTCGCGTAGAGCACTTCATGAAGGATCAGAGCCACCCGATGCGCCGGATCGAGGCGCTGCCAGAGATCCTGCTGAAGCAGAATGCTCACATCACGACGGATGGCGAGCTGAAACCAGCGATCCGAAGAAAGCTCCAGATTCGTGTCTTCGTCCTGGATGTCGCGAAGTGGCTCGGAGACCATGACCCACAGGTACGCCTCAAGCGTCTTCAGAATGATTCGCGAGAAAAGTCGATCGACCCTGGAAATCTCGTACAGCTTCCGTGACAGGAGCTCCACCGGCGCATCTTGGAGGTGCCCGATCGTCTTCTGAACCCGTTCAAAGAACAGCGCATACTCCGGATCCGAAACGCTCGGCACCTGAGGATCAAAGTAGGGATTCTCGGCAACTCCCACACCGGCTTCGACCAGATCCAGTGAATAGATTTTTCCGTTCACCAGAATGCCGTCGCCGCCATTGCCCGGGCCGCTTTCACGAGCCTGAGCCGAACCGGCCAGGGTGCTCATCACGAGCGCCGCCGCAATCATCCAGATGTTCCACTGACTTTTCTTTTGATTCTTCATATCGTCCTCGCTCACTAAAAATGGAGTTCTTAAAAATTAGTCGGAAACTTTCGAACACGCGAAGTGCAGGATCAGGGGCTTCGTTCGCTTGCCTCGTGCGGGAATTTCCAGGCTCACGCGCGCGCGGTCTCCCTGGATGGGCGACTCCGACACGGCCCGGATTCCGGATGGCTCATCTTGAATGGAAACCACTACAATCTGGCGCTTGAGATTCGGAAACACTCGAACGGAGCCGTCCACACGGATCGGATCATTCGAACTCTCCGGAAGCGTCGCCTGAACCCGCGCGATCGTTCCCTCGAACGGGGAGAAATATTCCGTGGATGCTCCGGTGAGCCCCTCGGAAAGCTGGCAGCGAATGCCTTCGCCTGCCTGAGCTGCGCCTGCCATGACCAGTGCCCCGGTCATGCTCAGAACGACACCAGAAAACCTTCTTTTCATCGCTACCTACATACGGACTCCTTCTTCGTCAGCCTGAAAAATTGGACACTGAGCTCGTACACTTCGCCGGCGTTCGGGCTCTCCATGAGTGCTGCCATCTTCGAGCGAAACTCGCTGATCAACGCCTTCGCCTGGTCGAGTTTCGAGACGTCGATGGCCATGGCGCAGGAATTGAGCACACGCTCATCCACGCTCTGAGATTCGATTGATTCGATCGCCAGCTCGAGCACCTGCCGGTGATGCTCGCGAATGGCCTGGCTCGGGCGATCGGATGGCGTCGTCAGGCGAGCGTGAGTTTTGACGAGACGCCCCTCTTCGGTCTCCTTCAAAAGCCCGAGATTCTGAAGACGCTCGAGAGCCTCGGCAATCTGGTGCTTCGTCGCCTTTCCATCCAGTCGCTTCGCAATCCACGCCGGATCGGCCTGAAAGCCTTCCAGCTGGGTCATCTCGAGGAGCGCCATATGAAGCCAGCTCGAGATCAGCCGAAATCGTTCGAGATCCACGTGCGAGAACTTCTCCTCGGGGTGGATCTGGCGCAGAAGGCCTTCGAAGATTTCTTTTTCAGTCGTGCTCTTGGCTGAAGCGAAGTGAACCAGGGCCTGGAAGTAGCGTGCTTCGTCCTCACTGAGCTTCAGGCCCTTGAGGAGCTTCGGCACATGCGCCGCCCGGATCTGGCGACGTCCGGTCAGAAAGAACATCAGCAGCGAGTGCCCCGAGAAGCCCATCTGTGCGGCCCAGGCGCGAGCCGAAAATGAGGGGTTCTTCTGGCGCTTCGATGCCAGCACATCCCGCAGGTAGGACTGCGGATCGCTGTAGTCGAAGATCCGGGGTAGACGAGCGGATTCCATGGCCTTGATCCTCGGGCTGATCCGAAGTGCTTAGAATTCCACCGTCACGACAGGCAGGGCCTTGCCACCGCTGATCATCGTGGGCGACGTGTTGTCCTGTTTCCGAAGCTCGATCTGGACCTGAGAGGCAGCCAGACCCAGCCGGCTACCCATCGCAGGACCGGAATCGGCCTCGAATCGAACGGACACCCTCTTGATCGAAACCGGATCCGATCCGGAAGCCATCGCGAGAGACGAAGTCAGGGTCATGAAGAGTGCTGCAGTTACAGAAAGGAGGCTTTTCATGGGGGCCGGGAATACCCCCAAAATTAACACCTAGCAACAAATATGTATCAATACTGGATTCAATGTGTAACCACCCAGGCCAAGAATGCGCTGCCGAATAGCTCCGTTATTTCAGCTACTTGCAAGTCCGACCACCGGCCCTATTTCAGGAAATTCTGAAGCCAGACCTGGCGAATGGCCTGGGAGGGAACCCCACTCAACGACTGGATCCGCTGTGCAGCAGCCGTCGTCGACGGAACGCGCGAGCCCTGAAGCGGATTCCAGAGTGCCGCAAATCCCTGCTCCATTGACTCTCCGTCATTGTGGAGGTCGAGCAGATCCCAGAAGAATCCGGTCCCGCGCCATTCATTGTTCTCGCTCGCGCAAACATCCGCAGGAATCGTCTCGGAGCGCAGTGGTGCACGCCTCGGAACCATGAATTCGAACTTCGCATCCGGATCGTCGAGAGAGACACTGACGGATCATAGGACTTATCGCGCGCCGGAGCGGCGCCTGAAGACGGTCAAAAATCACGTTCGCAGATCCTGAAAGCCCGAACCCAGAGCGCCCCGGGGTCCAGCCGGCCTCCAGGACAGGGGCTTTGAAAAGACTATC
>JBDLQW010000047.1:0-4245 GCA_039800365.1 Pseudomonadota bacterium | reverse complement strand
ACGGTAAGCGCGCGAATCATCGAGCAAAAGGCGTCATCTCTTGCCTCAAAGCCGTACAGCCTTATGTCACTCCTCAGACCCAATTCGTTTCCGATGAAGAGCTCTCGTACCGCGCTCTGATCGCAAAGCATTACCCTGGTCTGAAGCACCAGAGGCATCCCTCGAAGCGGGCGGTGATCGCAGGACAGGGCGAACTTAAGGATCACTCCTTCGATCCGCTCTTTGCGATCAACCACACGTTTGCGATGCTTCGGGCGAACCTGGCGCGCTTAGCTCGTCGCACCTGGGTGACGACCAAGAAGGCGTCACGACTCGAGGAATTCCTGCACATTTACGCGGCTTTCCATAATCTTGAGCTTACCGCTCCGGTGTCATAGAGGGCGGGCCCAGTTCAGTCTTTTTGGGGGACCTGACTGTTGAGGGCCTTTTCTGCCTCTGCGACAATAGCATCTACCAAATCTACTTGGTTCAATTTCTCTAATTCGGGGTCAGCGTCACGGAGCGTCTTCAGCACTGCGGGAAGAACTCCGGAGAGGTTGCCGGACTCGTAGAAGACTGCGGCATAATCGAGCGCATTTTGTGCCAGAACAGCTTTTTTTAGGTGATCGTTTTGAGACATATCGTCCAGAACGCTAACCAAGAGCATGGAGATCGTTGCTATTGACAACCCATCGGTCGTCGGCCGAAACACGTCCCATGCCCGAGCGGGGTTTCCGGCGAGACTGACGGTAGCAAAAATGATGAGCATGAATGAATGACGACGAGTAGTTTTCATAAATTGTTCCTTTCAAGTTGAGGTGGATTTAGCATCGATTGGTCGTCTGGCGATCTTCTGTTGCTGACACTTTTGGTGAGAAGTTGTCAGCGCTGAATGCTTTCTTGGGTGTAATGGCAGTGAAGGCGGGTTAGTTTCGATCCGAGGAAAATAGCTCTGAACTTGGTGCCGTCGAAATAAGAGACTCTCTTCCAGAGCAGATCTTGAGCGGTCGATTTCTGAACTGAGAGTGATTTCGATTTTTTCTGGAGCAGCTTTCGCTCAGCGCTTTTTAGTGCCGACCCTGGGGGGCAAGCTTAATCCCACGGCGGTGCGCCTTGCGGTAGAGCGTTACGCGGTCAATGCCGAGGATTTCGGCCGCTTTTGATTTGTTGAAGTTCACTTCCTGGAGCACGCGCAGAATATGTTGTTTCTCGAGCTCTTCAAGAGAGGGTTCGGGGGCGGGGCCTTCGGCATGGGCCTCGCGTACTATCGAGGCATGGGCCTCGCGTAACCCCTCGTTCCCAGACGGTAGTTTTGTCATCTGGGGCAGAATTCCCGCAAAGTCCTCTGGCAAAAGTACTTCGCTATTGGCCATCACCACAGCGTGCTCAATTGCATGCTCGAGCTCGCGCACGTTTCCTGGCCAAGCATACTTGCGAAAGAGCGCCAGAGTTTCCTCTGACAAGTGAGAAATGTTCTTCTGGTTCCGCTCCGATGATCGGATCAGAAATGTCTCTACCAGTTCGGACAGATCATCCATGCGATCTCTCAGCGCTGGCAACTCGATGGTAATCACTTTCAGGTGATAAAGAAGATCTTCTCGAAGCCTTCCAGAACTCAGAAGGTCATCGGGCCGCGAGTGAGTGGAGGCAATCACTCGAGTCAGCGAGCGATCGTCTTCTAAGAGCTTCAAGAGTTCGAGCTGGAGAGGGAGCGAGAGTTGCGACACCTCTTCAAGATACAGCGTCCCCCCTCGCGCCTCCTGAGCGTGGGCTTCCAAGTCAGCAACGGTGCTGGTGCCGGTGCCACTCCATGTGATGAATTTTTCTCCACGTCTTTGGCTGTTTTGATGAATGGCACGTGCCACCATGCTTTTTCCAGTGCCGCCTTCGCCAATCAGCAGCACGGGGCTTGGTGAGAGCGCGGCTCGCGCAACGGTCTTGTAAACATCCACGATTCGCGCCGATTTTCCGACGAGCTCGCGGGTATTAATCGATGGCCGTGGGCCCGCGAAGTGTTTCGCCGCACGCCTCATGGCTTGTGTCATGAGGCTCTCCCAGTGCCGTGCTGCCCGCTGAACGATCGATTCGATTTGTTCGATTCGAAACGGCTTGCTGACGTAATCGAAAGCTCCTTCTCGAATCGCCGCAATGGCGCCGTCCATGCTTCCAAATCCTGTCATGAGAATCACCGCTGTCGAGGGGCTGGTGCGCTTAGCAGCTTGAAGAACAGCCATGCCGTCTTGTTCCAGCATGCGCACATCCGAGAGAATGATTGGAAAAGTGCGCTGTGCAATTCTCTCAATCGCTTCCTCTCCACTGGCAGCCGTTGTGATTTCTAGGCGCGTGGGCGTTTCGATCCGACCCAGGATTTCCTGAAGCAGGTTTCGTGTGACCTCATCGTCATCCACGACCAGGATGGGGATGGGTGACTTGGGTAGGGTTTTGGGCTGTTCAGACATAGGGAAGCTTCAGGGTTGCTTGAGTCCAAGAGCCCTGTTCTGAGAGCATTTCAATCACACCGCCGTTCTGTTTGGCAAGTTGCTGAGAGATGGTGAGTCCCAGGCCTGTACCTTCGCCCGGGCGCTTGGTGGTATAAAAAGGCTTCCAGACGTTTTTGAGTTCCGATTCAGCGATGCCTTCGCCCGTGTCGCGGATCTCGACTACGGCGAAGCTTCGTCCCTCGTATTTTTCCTGACGTGAACTGAGCACTAAGCGAAGAGGCTGTGGCGATCCGCTCTTGTTTTTCTCTCGAAGGCTATCCAGAGAGTTGGTGACGAGGTTTAAGAAAATCTGCTCCAGTTCTAATGGAACGGCTCGCACCGGGCCCATTGCTGGCGCGAGATTTTTTTCGATTTCAATTCCGATCGAGTCTGCGCGAGGTCCAACGATCGTTAATGTCTGGTCGATGAGCCGATTCAGGTCTACCAGCTGCCGCTGAGAGGCGGGTTGGGCGGTGGACTGAAGAAAGCCCCGCACGATTTTTTCGATTTTCTCGACTTGTCCCCGAATAATCGAAAGGCGCTCCCGGGGGCGCGATTCAGAGAGCTCTCCTCCTAAAAGCTGCAGGTGTCCGCTCATCGCGTTGAGAGGGGTTCCAATCTCATGGGCGAAAGTGGCGGTGAGTTGACCCATGACCGCGAGCTTCTCGGTGTTCATGAGCTGTCGCTGGGTTTCATGCAGTTGCTCGGTAAGCTGCACGTTCTGGTCTTCAGCGGCAATCAAGCGTCTTTCGTTTTCGATGGTTCGTCGTAAGAAGTACCGAAGTCCGATGAAAAGCGAGGCGAAGGCGACGAGAGCAGCAATCACGGTACTGCGCCACAACAGTGCTTGAATGCGATCGACGAGCTTTAAGCTCACCACCACCAGCACGTTTCCGATCACGCGTTTATTTCTTCCGACAATGGGTACGATGAGTTTCCAGATGCGATCGCCATCGTCATCTTGAACGATGGTGGCCTCAAGGTGGTCGTGAAGCCGTGCGAAATGAAGTGGGGACTGAAGAGCAGCCTGAAGAGCGTCTTCCTCGGTCGGCGTACTCAGGTCTTCACTGGGAGACGAAGCGGTCTCGTCTTTGGTGCCGTCGCTTGAAACCAGAAGCGCAGGAGGCGCGAGCGGCTTTCCAGTCGGAACGTAAACGCGAAGCAAAGCGATGTTTCGTTGCGCGTCTAAAACCTCTTTCATTCGCGAGGCAATCACTGCGCTGGCTTGTTCGCTCTGAAGCCAACGGGAATCCTCGATCTCTTCGGCCAGCGCCTGGCCCGTGCTCACACCCACTTGCTTCATTTCGTTCTCGAGCAGAGGGCGAGTGATGGCGTTTTCTGCGATGGTGACCACCACGAAAGTGGGAATAATCACGCCAAGCAGGACGAGAGAGACTTTAGCTTGAAGATCGAGATTTTTTGCTCGAATCACGAATGCTTGCGGGCCTTGGTCTGGCGCTGCTTGGCGAGCCGAGCCCTCTTTGTGGCTCTCACTTTTTTGGCTCGGGCAATCTTCGCTTTTTGGATTTTGGCTTTTACTGCCGTCTTTTTCGCCTTTTTGCTTTTGGCGGAACGGTGGGCAGCGGTTTCGGTTCCTGTAGCCGTCGAAGCGCTAGCGTCGGCAGGGGCCCCAGGGGTTCCCGTTAAGTTTTGCCAGTGCTCATTGGGGAGTGCCTCGTTCAGTCCATTTGCTGAAGGAGGGAGTGGAGCAGCAGGGCCTGGGGTGAGTGTTGTCGGAGCCGTCGCTGCGGCCGGTGCTAGAGGTCCCGCGAAAGGTTCGGCTTGA
>JBDLQW010000046.1:0-25039 GCA_039800365.1 Pseudomonadota bacterium | reverse complement strand
TTCGATTTTTCAAAGGCATGAATCTTCAGACACACCACAGCGCCCGTGATACGATTGAGCAAAGCGCCCTCCTGCTCACGGAAGGGACCGTTCTGATATCCGAAAGGAACTCGTTGATGCTCCATTCGACTCATCACCTGAAAGTCGGGTTTTTGTTTTTGATCTTTTCATTCCTCTTTTCGGCGCGAGCATCGGCAAGAGCTTGGATTCGTCCTGAGGTGGGCATTGGCGTGATTTCGGCCAGAACTTCATCGGCAATCACCCAAATTGGCGGGCGCTTCTTGTTAGAAGCCGGCGATAACAAGAGTTACGGGCTAGAAATTTCGCGCTTCAAAAGCTCAACGGTGGGCTCTTTTTTTGCTGGAGGAATCATGCTCGAGCAACGCCTCTGGAACTGGTTTTCGATGTCGATCGGTACGATTGGGTACTTCAATTACAAGAGTGCGGAAAAAACTGCCAACTATCCTGGCCTCAGCACGAATCTCGGATGGGAGCCCGCGCTGGAAACGTGGCGCCCTTTCATCACGTACCGGTCTGATTTCATTTTTACGGCCGGAGGACCTGACCTGATTCACGGACTCAGTGTCGGCTATGGATTTCATTTCTAATTCAGGCCTCAGCGGTAGAGGCTTAGTCAAAATGGTGGTCCCACCAGGAATCGAACCTGGAACGGCCCTTTAGGAAAGGGCTGTTATATCCATTTAACTATGGGACCTCTCTCCACACGCTTAACGCACGCTCGAAGAGGCCGCAAGAGTTGAGCGCCCCCGAGACACCAACCTCCGACCCGACGAAGAAGCGCCTGCGGCACCCCTAGCACGATCTTCCCAAGGTCCTTGCACCCATTTCAAAGGATCTACCGCCACTAATCCGGTTCGTACTTCAAAGTGCAGGTGCGGCCCGCTGGAGCGCCCCGTGTTCCCCGAGAGGCTCAAGCGCTGCCCGCGACGAATACGCTCTCCACGACGCACCAAAAGACGTGAGTTATGGGCGTAAACCGTCGATAGGCCCGAGGGATGCCTTAAGACAATCAGCTTCCCATAACCTGAAATTCCCGAACCCGAATACAGCACCACTCCATCATGACTCGCGTAAACCGGGGTTGCCATCGGCGCCCGTAGGTCAATTCCCTCGTGAAGATCCCCCTGACGGTTACCAAATGCCGAAGTCACCTGCACCGAGCGCAAGGGCCAACTCAGCCGAATATTTTGAACCAGACGCTTCCAGCGCGCCAGCCGCACCTGATCGATCTCGGAGCTCGAGTTCAGCGATGCTGCCTTTCGAGATCCGCCCATTTGCAGAAGACCTCGACGCCCCGAAGACTCGCCCCCCCAGTCTGAGGCCGGCTGCCGTCCGGCCGTTGGCGCCGAGCGATCGAGAGTCTCGAGCCATCCCACGCGTTTCGTGCGTTTCATCGGACCAGAGGCACACGCCGGAAGCGCCATCAGCCCCAAGCCCACAAGCGCCATCCATACTAACGCGTGACGCCTCACCGAGAGCCCCGCTTCCCAAAAAGATGGCCCTCACTCTCGAGGATACGAAAGTAGTCATGGTCGGTTGAATCGAGCTTCAACGGAGTGAGCGACGCGTAACCTCGAGCCACCCAGTCACAATCGCTACCTTCATCACGCTTAAAACCGCGATACTGACCTCCCACCCAGAAATAGTCTTTTCCTCGATGATCTTTTCGCTGAAGAATCGCCCCCGAATAGAACCGAAACCCCTGTCGAGCCAATCGAACCCCTCGCACCTTTGAAAAGGGAAGATCTGGAACATTTAAATTCAAAAGCGTGTGTGCGGGAGGCCGTAAAATCGATTCGGAACTCATCATTTTTCGCACCAATGCTGAGGCCACCCGACCCGCAGTCGCAAAATGCAAGTTCTCTTCCTTACCGATTTTCGAGAAATTCACATCCAAGCTCACTGCCAAAGCGGGAATGCCCAACATGCAAGCTTCTCGAGCGGCCGAAACGGTTCCGGAATAATAAACATCCTGCCCCAAATTGGCGCCGCGATTGATTCCAGAAACCACCAGATCAGGCTCTGACTCGAAAAGCTTCCGAATTCCGAGATACACGCAATCTGCAGGAGAGCCACTCACGCCGTAGAAATCTCGATCTACGCGAAGCATTCTTAACGGCTTATGTAAGGTCAGGGCATGGCCAGCGGTGCTACGCTCCTCGAGAGGAGCCACCACGGTGACGTCACCCAGCTTCTTGAGCTCGCGGTAAAGAGCCTTGAGGCCTGGGGCGTGTACTCCGTCATCATTACTCAGTAAGATTCGCATTACCCTCAAGTGTAAGAGCGAACCGCCCAGAAGCCTATGGGCAGGAGCTGCCCACTACTCACCGTCAACACCTCTTCGATCAGGGCTTTATTCTAGAGTCAGACGCGGGTCGCGAACCGACGCGGCCTTTTCAAGCTCGCGATTTTGGCTCTCGCCATCCGGAGTGTTCACACTGGTGTAAGTACAATGAACCCCTCGCCGCTCTAACTCAGCCGACACATCTGCCAAAATCGTGTGCGCCAAAAAAAGCGAAGAGAGGGTCGAAAATGGGCCTACGGCCACTTGACGCGAAGCCCCCGCAACCGGAATCAACGCATCCCCCTTCACCCCTCCAATATCCACCACGTGATCAGCCACTTCAAAGAGGCGTTTGCCAGAAGCATGGCGCGATTTGCCCGAGCGGCTATGAGCCAACGAAGTGAACGCCACCGTCACCAAACCCAAACGGCGAGCCTCCACGGCAAGCTCAACGATCGCCGGATTCATTCCCGACTGAGAACTGATCCAAATCATTTCGCCCTTTTTTGGACGAGCCGCATGAAGCGGACCCAATAAGGTTTTCGCCTGTCGCTCCGCCGCCCGCGCGCGAGACGGACCCATGATGGGAAGAACCGAAGGATCAAGCACCGGCACGACGAAACTGGGCCCACCGGCTCGATGGTACAGCTCCATTGCAAAAAGCGCCGAATGCCCACTGCCGGCAGCAAAAAGCACCCCTCCGGATGGAACCAATTGCACCAGCTGATCTCGGATAAAGGTCATTACTGCTTCATTGGCAGAAAGCTGTTGCGAAAGATGAGCGAGCACCGCCTGCGGAAATTCTGAGACCATGCGTTTGATTCTATAAGGCCAAAGCCTAGCGAGGAACTGAAATCGGCGATTCGCCAAATCCCTCACCGGCCAGATTCAGCGCCAGGTTAAAATCAAACGACGTTCCCGGACGCTCCAAAGTACGAGAGAAGTTCATACTCGCTTTCCAGCACTGGGAGAGGCTCTGAAAAGTCACGCCCGCGTTGGCCCGCTGAAGTTTTGACGGATCCTGAGCTTCGGTTCTTAAATGATAATCCAGCCCGAAATAGGGCAAGATCGAGTCCGTCAAAGAAAAGCGCAAAGTACCGTTCAAATTCTTGATCCGATTGATTCCATCGAGTCGATCGTATTGGTACCCCAAAGTCACGCTGCGCTCGAATTCGAAAACTCGTTGACGAACCCCTCGTTGCCAAGACCAAGCCACTTGCGCACTGATTTTGTTTCGGTTGCTCGAGCCGTCCATGCGGGCGTAAGGATAATAAAAATAACTGAGCGACGACGTGAATTGATCCAGACCCAGCAACAGAGCGCTCGAAAAGCGTGAGAAAGGCTGCCGAGAGCTCTCCGGTAATCGATACTCTCGAAAGTTCACGGTCTGCCCTGCCGTCAGTTCCAAAAGGCGAGAATAACTTCCACCAGGCCCATTCTTGCGAATCAACTGGCTCGTCAGGCCAACGGTCAGCGCGTTTCCTAACGGAAGAAAATAGTTGTTGTACGAGCGAGCCGTATCACGCGGAATGATGTCGTAATTATCGAAGTTATACCCAGAAAAGCCTTGCCCCTGCGCGTAAGCCATTTGCTGAACAAAGGGGTGTCCCAACGACTCCTGCACCGAAGGAATGAACGAATAGTTCAAGCGGGGCCGAAGGAAGTGCTTGTATCGAGCTTGGTAAATTCGCTCCCACTGCGCAGATAAATCTAACTGAGTGAGTAAGTACCCTCGACGAAGCGCCCCCACTCCGGAGTCATTGGCAAAATCATAATAGCTAGCGCGATATTCGGCTGACGGCACGATGGACACCCCATCAACCAACGGCACCGAAGAATAAACTCGAGGAATCAGAGTTAAGCGAGTGGCTTTACGAATGGGATCAATACCCGGACGAGGCGCCCCCCCGCTGAGCACCGGAGACACTCCCCCGCCAAGAATATCGGGATCAAAGGTGCCATCGCCTCGCGTGAAGCGCGACAGGCCAAACGTGATACCTCCATTAAACCCATAGCCCCAGGGGCGCTCGTTGGTCGTCATGACAAATGACGGAACCGTCTGCACCACCGATGAATCGAAAACCATGGGATCGGGGCCCAAACGATTGCGATACCGTTGAGCAGACAAAACCACACTCGACTGGGGTGTATTGCGCGTCAGCGCTAAAGAAGAGCCTAAAACCGAATCAGTACGACCTGGAATATCTCCGATTTGTGAAGGGTAATCGGTATCCCGGGCCTCGTGAATGACGAGCTTTTCGTCCCATTGCTCGGTGAGTTGGTGACGCTGCTCCAGATTCAAGGCAAAACGCGAAGGCTCAGGCGCCAGCAGCTGGGTGGCGCCGCTCACAAAACTGCGACGAACCGGAAAGTAAGTTTCATCGCGCTGAAAAAAGAAGTTTCCATGCGCGACGCTCTGAGCGGAATACTGATAACGGCCTTCGAGTTCTGCACGAAAACCACGACGACTATAAGTTCCCACGCCCAAGGTCATATCGGCGCTGCGATTGATCGCCCAAAAAAACGGCTGAACGAAAACTAATCCGTCGGCACCCGAAACCCCAAATCGTGGAACCAAAAGCCCCGACTGCCTTTCGGTCTTGAGCGGAAAAATGACGTAGGGAAACCACGTGATCGGAACATCGGCGACTTCGCCGCGCACGCCCCAAATCCTGGCGTATTCACCGAACGTCAAATCAACCTGATCACCAAAAACACTCCAGCTTTGAGGACAGTCTTTACAGGTGGTGTACTCGGCTCGAGTTGCTTGAAACCGGCCCGCCCCCAAGCGACTGATTCGCTCGCCCACCATGGTAAAGCCTTCAGTGGAGATCCGCCCCCCTTGAATCGTCCCGTTATGGGTATCGAGGTGAAAGCGCATCGACTCGCCCTGCATGATCAAATCTCTTGATAAAAACAGACAATGGCCTCGAGCCTCGACCGTGCGCCCCTGCAGATCAATCACCATTTCATCTGCAGTCAACACTTGCCCCTGCTGAACAAGCTGAGCCGACCCCGCCAGCTGAATGAGCCCACTCTTACGATCCCAGACTTGCTTTTTCCCAGACCAATGAAGCGCTTCGCGAGAAGCCGCAGGCGCGGCCGGTGCTCCGAGCACGGCAAGAATCAAAAAACCGAAAAAAGCGCTATCTCGAAGCTGCCGAATCAGTGACGACATTCCGCCGGAAAGCGACAGGTAGAGTGCCCCAGCGTCTTCATCCACTGATGCAACTCGTTGGCGAGATCGGGTCGCGAAACCACGCGATCAACAAACCCATGCCGGAGCAGAAATTCGCTTCGCTGAAATCCCTCCGGAAGTGACTGACGAATGGTCTGCTCAATCACGCGAGGTCCGGCGAATCCCACCAGAGCCTTCGGCTCAGCAAGAATCACATCGCCCAACATCGCAAACGAAGCGGCAACGCCGCCCGTGGTAGGGTCTGTGAGAATCGAAATATAAGGAATTCCTTGTTTCCTCAGCTCTTCGACCAAAGCGCTGGTCTTAGCCATTTGCATCAGGGAAAGAATCCCCTCCTGCATTCGGGCCCCTCCCGAGGATGAAACCACCACCGCAGGAACACGTTCAGCAAGGGCAGTCTCGAAAAGTCGGGCGACTTTCTCGCCAACCACGACCCCCATGCTTCCGCCCATAAACTTGAATTCGAACACACCCAAACAATAGGGCAACCCCTTCAATCGAGAGCGCCCGACAACAAAAGCATCTCGAAGACCGGTGCTTCCCGCCGCCGACCGCAGTCGCTGCTTGTACGAGCGGGTATCGTCAAACTCGAGGGGATCAATCGATACCAACTCATCGGCGAACTCCTCAAAGCTCCCCTCATCGCTGAGAAGAGAAACGCGTTCCGCCGCACTTAAGCGAAAATGATGCTGACATTCGGGACAAACTCCCCAGTTCTCTTTCAAAGTCTTGGATTGAAGAATCTCACCGCAAGAAGAGCATTTAATCCAAAGCCCTTCGGGAACGCGCGAGACTTTTTCAGAATCCGGCAAATGAACCGACTTAATACGGGGAGTTTTCAGATCATCGAACCAAGCCATGACCGCCAGACCTTAACAGGCCCCTGATGGGATTCAAAGCGTCGAAAAGAAAAAAGCCCCAGTGCAACGTCATCCTGACAGCACTGAGGCCCACGAGATTGAGAAATTTTTTTCTCCCTTGAACCCGTCCCTGGATTCAAACCACAACCACACTATCGAGTGTACGGTGAGCTGCTCTCACGTCAACCCCCCTTTGTTATTTTTTTTGAGGGCAAGAAACTTTTCGTAAGCTTCAGCCCGGGGAATGCCAAAGTGCTGACTGAGCACTTTGGCAGCCTCTGACGCTTTCACTCCAGCATCACTCAAACAACGGAGGGCTTTTTCAGCCGATTCCGAAAACCCTGGGGCTTCCGCGATTTTGGCGGATGAGTCGACCCGAGGCACCCGAATCGCCAATACCCACTCGCCCCGAGCCCCCTCTTGCTCGACCTCCTGCCGAACTTGGCTCAACACCAAGGCCGGAGCGCCCACGAAATGGCGCTCATGCCACTTGGTCAGCTCTTTTGCTGCAAAAACTTCGACTGCCGAATCTTCTGAAAAAGTCTGATCCAGCTGTTCGAGCGCTCCCACAACCCGCTCAGGACTCTCAAACCAAATCGAGACCCCCGCACGTTGCGACTCGCCGATGGAGCGAGAAACCCGCAGCAAGACCTCTTGAATCTCTTGATGGCCTCGGGGCAAAAAACCATGAAACTGAAACCACTCGGCCTCAGGCCATCCCGCGACGCTCATCAGCGTTGTTACAGCCGACGGGCCCGGCACCGGAGTAATACAAACCCCTCGGGCTCTAGCCCGCTGAACCAGAAGCGCCCCAGGATCACTGATCCCAGGTGTTCCGGCGTCTGAAACCACTGCAAACGACTTCTGCTCATTCAAAATCTCGGAAATCCAAACATCAATGGTGGCAAGATCGGTATGACGATCGAATCGCCGCAAGCGATCTCGAGTGGCCTCGTCGCCGGCCTCGCTTTCTCGAGCCGAAAGCCCCAAGGCATGAATCAAGGCTCGGGTTCGCCGGGTGTCTTCACAAAGGACGACCGAGGCATGGCTTAAGGCGTTGCGAGCGCGCTCAGAAATATCGCTGAGGTTTCCGATTGGGGTAGCCACGATCCACAGGCCCGAGGGCAGCCCTGAGACCGAGCTTGCATCCGTTTTTTGGGGAAATTTTTGCCTCTTGGAGTCGCCCATCGCTTTCTTCATAATCACAGATGGGGAGTCGCTTCAAACAAACACGCTATGAAAACACAAATCAAAAAGTCGGGTCAGACCATCATCGTCGAAGTGAACGGCAAAGTAGATTTCGAAACCCAACAACCGTTTCAAGAAGATCTGCGAAAGCTCATTCAGAGCAGCAAAACAGATACGGTGCCCACTCAAGTGATCTTCAACCTTCAAAAACTCGAATTCGTGGGCTCAAGCGGAATCTCGAACTTCGTTCAAACCCTAAAAGACTTCAATCGTCGCGCAAACATCAAGCCACGCTACTGCCATGTGGGCAGCGAGTTTCAGAAAGTGATTCGTGCTTTTGATGAAAATGACGAATTTGACTTTTACGACACCGAAGAGCGCGCCAGCCGCGACTATCGCCAAAACAACTGAGCGCCTCAGATCTTCGGCAAGAGGGGGAAGGGTCCGGTCCTGGCGAGTCAGCTCACCGATCAAAACGAAAAGCTATACCGAAGCATCATGGGCGGGCGGGCTCCATCTGCGAAAGAGGGAGTGAGTTCGGCGAGGTTTACAAACGGATTCTGGGGATCATTGCGATGAGTGACGTGATAGACGCCTGCGACTACTCCCAGCACCAGGCCCGTACCCGCCCCGACGAGCAGCGTACTGGTTTTCCCAGAAACAGGCCAAAGAGCCGCGCCAGCCGCTGCCCCTAAGGCTGCTCCATAGCCGCTCATGACGAAAACCTGTCGTCGAGATTCACGATCCCACGATCCATCCTCGGCCTGAGCCCAACCCACTGGAACCAGCACCAGAGCGGCCATGCCCATCGTTTTCATGCACGCTTTCCAAGAGTCAAGCATACCTCCTCTTTCCCAAAAATCTTTCCTCAGTACCACCAAAAGTTCCTGAACACTTTCAATTCACGGTGATTCCAGCTCGCCAGGTCAAATCGAATCGAACGAGCTGGCCCCTGGTACCCCTGAAGAAAACGCTCGGCCGCATGACGAATGCGAAATAGCTTCGGAAGGGTCAGCGACTCTTCTGGGCGATCCCAGCTCTTGCCGTAGGTTCGCGAGCGGACTTCAACGAAAATTAAAGTCCACCATCCCGATGGCGCTTGTTCCTCAACCACTAAATCGAGCTCACCACACTTCAAGCGAAAGTTTCTGGCAATCACCCTAGCGCCCGCCTGCTCGTACCATCGAACCGCCATGAGCTCGCCCTCTCGTCCAAAAGATGCTCTTTTCCTCTGTTTGAACTGCATGCTTCAATCCCCTTTTCATCTCGGAAATCTAGGTCCGAACGGAACACCTCTTCTCACGCTTTGCCTGCTTGGGGTCGCTCGCGGCCGAGGCGTGTACGAAGCGCCCGCTGGCGCCCCAGGCAGCAGGCGCATTGAATGTGGCGCCCCGATTGCATCGCCCCTCAGCAGGAGAATCATCGCTATGACTCAAAATCCGTCTGACCTTCAGTCTTCAATTAAAACGAATCTTCAAGAGCGCTTTCCCGATCTAAAAAAACGAGCAACAGCTTTCTCTCAGAAGATCGAAGACCGAGCTCGCTCGATCCCCGATTCGGGGTTAATTACCGCCGCTGGCATCAGTATGATTGCATCGGCCGTGCTCGCGCTCTCAGGCCGCCGTAAAGGTTTGGCCTCATTTGTAGGGCTCTGGGCGCCTTCTATTCTGTTGGTGGGAATTTATGCAAAACTACTGAAAATGGACCGGAAAAGCGCGGCTTTATCCTTGAGCCGCTAACCTGACGGGAGCAAAGCTATGACGGTGAATAACCGTTGGTCTGAGTTCTTGTAACGCTCGAAGATGCGCCGGAGTGCCGTAGCCTTTATGGACCGCAAGACCGTAACCTGGATAACGATGATCTAAAGAGTCGAGCAACTGATCTCGTTCGACCTTGGCAAGGATTGAGGCACAGGCAATGCTCAAACAACGGCGGTCGCCGCCCACGATCGCAGTGGCTTTGCCCCGAAAAGCCAGCGGCACCCGGTTGCCATCTACCAGTACATGAACCCTTTGCTCCGAAGCTTGAGATGACAGGGTCTGAAGTACCGACTCGACCGCTCGCTTCATTGCGAGCTCAACGGCTTGAAGAATGT
This sequence comes from Pseudomonadota bacterium, assembly GCA_039800365.1. GTDB lineage: Bacteria > Bdellovibrionota > UBA1018 > UBA1018 > UBA1018 > CAIOHW01. The sequence continues at coordinate 15,392 of JBDLQW010000046.1, read as the reverse complement.
TCAGGCGATCGATTTCCTCGACGCTGGCTTCGCCGACAGCCCAATGAGAAGTCGCCTCTCGAAGCTGAGGGGCTAGTTGAGCGCGAACCCGAGGTGTGAGCAGCTTGCTGTCTTTAATTTGATGGGCCCAGTCTGGAAGCTCTTCCGGAGAGGCCCAAGGAAGCACGAAAGCCCCTGCCATCACGGGTCCAGCTAAACACCCACGTCCGACTTCGTCGACGCCAATGACCCAAGCAGAAGGATGCCCGGCGGCAAGATCATCGGCAAAAGTGGGAATATTCTGAGGTGAGGGCATAAAAAAAGCGGGATTCCCTTTCGGGAACCCCGCCTCGAATCTCGTCGTTACTTCTTCGACTGAGTTTTCGTTTCTTTAGCAGCAGCCGAAGCAGCAGCCTGAGCTTGCGTTTCGACTTCTTGCTCAATCTTTGCAGCCTTACCTTCGAGAGCTCGAAGGTAATACAGCTTCGCACGACGAACACGGCCCTGCTGAACCACTTCCAGCTTGGCAATTTTCGGAGAAGTCTCCAAAAAGATTCGCTCGACGCCGACGCCATGAGAAATCTTTCGCACCGTGAAGGACTTGCTTCCGCCACGATTCGAACGAGCAATCACAATCCCTTCGTAGTTCTGAACGCGCTCTTTGTCGCCTTCTTTAATTCGAACATGAACGCGAACCGTGTCGCCTGCCTTGAACACAGGCAGATCGGAACGGATCTGGGGATTTTCAATCATCGCCACTTTTGCAGCGAGATTTTTCAAAGGAAGAACAGCGTTCTTCGACTTCCGACGGTACTTCGTTTTGGTTGTTGCCATGGCAACTCCCTTTCTCTTGATCTGAAACTACAAACCGTTTTCAAAACGCGCTCTCTTGCGCTTAAAAACCGCTAATCCTAGCCAAATGTCACTTTGCTAAAGTCGTCGCAGTGCGCGACGTCTCTAGCGAAGCCGGTCATTGTCCGAAAAGCCGATCCAAAACAATGGCAGCGGCCGCTCGAACTGAAAGGTGGTTATAGCCCCCTTCCTCTTGCTTTCCTTCCGGCCCGCAGATCGGAGCTAGGATCCGATCCACCACGGGATGAAAGGAGGCGTCGATTCCCCAGCCTGTTCCAAAAACAATGCAAACAGGACGAGGATTCGGACTTTGAGCGCGCTGGGCAAGTTCCCTTCGGTAATCCGAATAAGAAACTCCTCCCACCAAATCACTCGCATCCGTTAGCACCACTTCGGGCTTCATGCCGTGCTCTGCAGTGAGCCGTTCTAGAAGTCCAAGAAACGTCGGTTCTACTCGAACTCGAGAGAGAGCCTCAGCTCGATCGGGGTGCCACTTTTGCGAAGGAGTTTCGCCCCAGTGCCCCAGAATCCGACGAATCATGTGGTGCTGGCTTTCGATCGGAGTGACCAAGAAATACTCTCGCACTCCAAACGTACGGCATGACCTTGAAATATCATGGATATCCAAGTTCGTAACCGCCGTGGTTACAACCTGCCCCTGGCGATTGCGCATGGGATGATGCAATAAGACCACGTAAACCGGTACCGACACAGCGCTCCTCGGCTATCATGATCACTACGGTTCTGCACCCGCTATTTTTTGAGGGGCGACTTTCCGGGGAAATGACTGTGTTCCAGCGCCCTCCAGAGATCGGGGCGCTTCAGACGGGTTCTCTCGAGTCGCTGATCGTGTCGCCAGCGCGCAATCTCGGGGTGATTTCCCCCTAAAAGTACTTCCGGAACTTCTTGACCCTCATACACTCGAGGACGCGTGTACTGCGGGTACTTCAGAAGACCGGCTTCGAGACTGTCTCCTGAAATCGAATCTGGATTTCCCACCACTCCTGGAACCAACCGCGTCACAACATCCGCAAGCACGAGAGCGGGAATTTCCCCTCCGGTCAGGACATAATCTCCGATCGAAACCTCTTCATCGACGCAAAGCTCGATAAAGCGCTCATCAACGCCTTCATAATGCCCACAGACGAGAATCAGCTCTTCTTCCTGCAGGTACTCTTGAGCTTTGGCTTGCGTCAAAAGAGGGCCCTGAGGCGAGAGCAGAAGCGTTTTTCTTTTTTTCTCAGGCGACTGAGCAACGATCGACTTCCACGCCGCATGCAACACATCGACCCGAAGAAGCATCCCCTCACCGCCCCCATAGGGCGTGTCATCCACAGTGCGATGGCGATCCGTTGCAAAATCGCGGATTGCCGTGATTCCAAAGTGAATCAGACCCCGCTGGACGGCTTTTCCGAGGAGACTGACACCCAAAAGAGGCTGAATCAGCTCGGGAAAAAGCGTTAAAAACTGAATGGATTGGAGGGTAGACCCCTCAGAACCGGAGGGGACGGAGTTACTCGACAATTTCAAGAACCGTGCGCTTACGAAGTTTTGTAGAAGCGCCGTTTAGAACCGTTCTAACGGCCTGAGCCGTACGGCCTTGCTTCCCGATCATCTTGCCGATGTCTTCTTTCGCCACTTTCAGCTCAATCACGGTGGTATTCTCACCAACGATTTCGTTGACGTGCACTTGCTCAGGCGCATCCACCAGACTCTTGGCGATGGTTTCGATCAGATGCACTAACACACTTTGACCTGGGCTTGAGTGAGCTGCGTTTGAGCTTTTCTCAGAAGACTGCGAACCGGAAACACCCGACATTGAGCCTCTCCTCGCGATCAGACAGCGCCATGCGAATCGTTAAGAACGATTCCCGATAAAGAGAGGCCCATGAAATCAGCCTCTCGCTATCCTTTATTCTGCAATGGTCTTTAAAAGCTGTCCAACCGTTTGTGTCAGCTTGGCGCCCTTCGCCTGCCAAGCCTTCAAGGCAGCCAGATTAACCTTAATCTTGGCTTCTGCCTTCACAGCCTTGGGAAAGTACTGTCCCAGGCGCTCCAGATAAGCTCCGTCGCGCTTTCCTTGGTCAGAAGCAGCAACAATGAGGTAGGAGGGGTTTTTCTTAGCGCCTTGGCGCGAAAGACGAATCGTCACAGCCATTTGAAGAGTTTCCTTTCAATCACAGTCGAGCCCGGACTCATAACAGCGATCTCCGGGAAGCGTCAACTCGAAACTGGACCCTTAAAAATAGCTGTCACCCAACCTGACCTGAAATCGAAATCCGAGCTTGGGCGCTAAAACGACTCTCGAGCCCGAGAGCGCCTCAACTCGGTACCGAGGAGCTCCAGAAGGGCTCTCGACCCCTGATCGATCTCGCTCCAGCTCCATTTTTTCAAGCGCCCCAAAACTTGCCCGCAGCTGGAAAGCGGTAAAGGAAGCCCTCTTTCTCCCGAAGCTGAAATTAAAACCACTGCGACCCCCTCAATGAGAGGATCATCTAAGAGATCGTGAGCGGCCTCACCGGGTAAGACCTCATCCAGTAGAATCAGATGCGGGCGCTGCCTGAAGCACGCTAATCTGGCCTCTGCCACTGACGCCGTTTTTTCAATATGAAGGACGATCCCCAGGGAGTCGCCCACTCTCAAGAGGGTCTGGTGCAAAAGCTCGCGCACTTCAGGAAGGTCGTCTACCAGAAGAACGGTCATGAAAAAAAGATATCGGAATTCGATGATTTCGGGGGGAATTAAATGGTTGGCTCGACTGGGATTGAACCAGCGACCCCTACCGTGTCAAGGTAGTGCTCTCCCGCTGAGCTACGAGCCAACATTTGAAGAGAGCCCGACCCTACTTGCACGCGCGCGCCCCGTCAACCCTAAGTACAACCGAGGCACAAAAAGACGTCATTTGACTTTAACTCTGCCAGAAGCGACCCCGAAGCTCGGCCTCAAGCTGAGCGGGCAACGCCTCAAAGCGCTCGTCACTGGCCTCGGAAAATAAAAAATCTGCTAGGGCATCAAGGCCACAGGGGCGAATTCCCTGAAAGCTCTGCGGCGTCTGAAAGACATTCAGAGCCAGGCCGTGCAAAAGCACCCCGTGCTGAATCTGCACTCCCACGCTGGCCAGTTTTCCCTGAGAGGTCCAAACTCCGGTGGCATCTCCGCCCCGAATTTGCACTGTTTCACCAAGATGAGCTCGCCCCAGAGAGCAAGCCGTCTCGAGGAGCCCTTCTACGGCACGCCTCACCCCTCGACGATCACCTGTGAGACGCTCGAGATGGTCCACGACAAAAATCACCCACTGACCAGGACCATGGTAGGTCGCTCGCCCGCCGCGATCAGTGCGATACAGCGAGACCCCCTGTCGCTGAAGCTCTTCTTCAGACAAAAGCACATCTTGAGCGCAAGGCCGACGTCCCATCGTAATCACTGGAGCTAGCTCAGAGATCAAGATCCTGCCCGGAGTCTCGAGGGGATCTTCGATCAACTGCGCGAGCACTTGCCGTTGATAACGATCCAGTGCCTCGTAGGTCCACGGGGCATGGGCAGCATGGCGACGAACCTCAAGTACGGGCTTCATGCTAAAAGCTTTAATACAATTGAACGCTGTCGCCTTCCTGAAAATTACCGCCCGTGTGAAGCTCAGCTGCAGACCCATCGGGCCCAAGAAAATCTACGATCTCAAGGGTTCCTTTGACTTGTCCGGGAGCTTTTCCCAGGTAAGCGCCTGTAGCGGGGTCGTAAACTTCTTCTCCGGCAGTCATGACTTTCAAAATGTCTCCTTGAATCAAGCCTGCGCTCCGCCCCGCATTGATAAAATACTTACCGCCCGATACTTTGGCGATTCGTCCCTGCCACGAAAGCTTTTCTACCGAGCGGATCACCTCGGGGACCAACTGAGCAACCGCATCCCGAACCGCCAACTGCGTGAGCTCCTGACGATATTCAGCGGAACGCTGTTGATCCTGCTCGGCTCCCACAATGGCATTGGCAGCCGTACGTCCCGAACGAGCCAAAGACAAAACCTCCCGTCCCGTGGACACGTCAAAGAGCTTCAGTTCAACATCGGCGGCAGCCAGGGTCTGAGTCTGACGCAAAAGTCCGACTTCATCGCCCCGCTGACGAAACACCACCTTCGCGATGCGACCAATGGCAACCACGGCAACGCCCAAGCGGCGTCCCTCACGAATCAGCTGAGAAACGCGAACCTGATCTCCCCCTCCCCGATCGTTCTGAACGAAGTCTTGAGTGGTAAAATCAGTTCGCAAGTCAGTGGGTACGATCAATCGACGAGTCACAAAAAGCCCCCGACGAAGCTCGTCGGCCGCAAAGACCCCGAGAGTGGGATGACGAACGGGGGTGTCGTTCCAGAAGTCGAAAATCACCACTTTTTTCTTGGGCTGGCCCATCGACTCAAAACGCTTCGTGGCACTTCCGCTCGCGCTCTTCACTTCACTTGATGAGTCTCGGTAGTAGTCTTGGTCTTTTTGAAAGCTCACTGAACGCTGGCATGAAACCAGACCTGATCCGAGAACAACCAGCACCAGCACGGCACTCCGAATCACGATCATAAAATTTGCCCCTCAAGCGTGATTTCAGAATCACTGACCAAAACCTCACCCATCGTGAGTTTACCCTGATCCAACGCCAATCCTTGCAGTTTTGCTTTCAGCTCAGCTGGAGAAAACTTGGTTTTCAGCACTAAAATGCAACTGCCCTTACTGAGCTGCCGCTCCACCACAGGCTGAAGCCCCGTGACCGCAAGCTGAACTTGGCTCTTGAGCTGACTCAAAATAAAGTAATCGCGAACACCCGATACTTTTAGCAAAACCTCGGCAGAGACTTGGGGCTGATTTTTCTGCGAGTCCAGCGCCTGTGCCGCCAAAACTCGTGAGCCAATCCCGGTAAAAGCCTCTAAAAGTAGCTTCCGAGCCGACTCTTCTACCGAGTCAGTCTCAGCAAACTCAAGCTGCCGCTCTTCGTGGATACTTCCAGCTGAAAGCTGAAACTTCAAAACCACTTTTCGATCTTCAGCATGAGCGTCGTCACTTTCTGTGAGGCGAGCTGGCTTCAAAATTCGAAACGACACCAAACCATCAGGCTCTGCCTTTGCGGATGTGGCCCCTGAAGGCGCCGAAGAAGACACGAAGGGTTTCATTCCCCGTGAGCTTAAACGCATGTCGAGCGTTCTCTTAAGCGCAGGCAGCGCTCGGGAGCAAAACCCACACCCCGGTCCTGCTTCGACTTGAACTTGAAATCGTGGTGACTCTTTCGAGAGCGCCGCTGGCGCAAAAAAACTCAAGTAATTGCGAATCATACCCTCGTCGACGTCGACCTGATAGCCCGAGTCTTTGGGGCGGTACTCACGAACGAAGCTCTCGGCAAAAGGAAGAACCTCGGCATCAAAGAGCTGCTGCTGCCAGGGTTTGAGTTTGCCAAGCGAGGGTAACGAAGCCGAAACCGCAGCGCGAAAGGCATCCGATAACGACCCTGCTCGAGAGCCTTCAGAAACCGCTCCAGCAATTGCGGCCGAAGCGAGTCCCGTCAATAAAATGACTACTCTGAAATAGCTGCCGGCTTTTTCTGAAAATTGAAACCCTCGAGACTCGTCACGCATCGGTTACCAGTGTAACGACGCGCCGTCTTCAGTGCAAGGTCACCACGGCACGACCAAAAATCTGATTGATGGCCTGAACCATCTGCGGGGTGCCTGCCACACGAAACGCCTCAGGCAGTGTGAGCGTGGTAGAAAACTGCGAACCTCGAAACTCAATTGTCACGGGACACTTGCCCCGATGCCCGAGAAACCCCTGTTTTAGCGCTCGCAATTGATCGGGTGTCACCCAGGCTGGATCGAGTCGAAGCACCACGCGCTGAACGCGATTTCGATGAGCTTCCTCGGCCCACTCCAACGCCTTGACCAAAAGCTTGGGCGCTTCATCCGTAAATTCCACTTCGCCAATGAGAACCACGGCAGCAGCTTCTCCTGTTGCTCGCTTGATCGCCTCAGAAAGCTGCTGATACGCCTCGGGAAAGAAAACCACTTCGAGCTTACCCTCGAGATCTTCGAGCTGCCCGAAAGCCATTCGGCTTCCCTTCTTGGTCATGACCTCGCGCACCTCACCCAACAAGCCACAGAGCCGAACCTCGGTCTTGGGGGGCCGCTGAAATCGGGCCTCGGGTCCAGAGTTCATGGACGAGGCTGCACTGCGAACGGCGGGCTTCGACGCCGACGCACCTGCCGCTGGACTCAAGGCCGCCTTTGCCCGTGCCGTGGCCTTTTCCTCGCTCAGTCGCTTCAACTTCGTAATCGACCACCCCAACCAGCTCTCGGCCACCTTTTGCCAGCGCTCCATGGGGTGACCTGAGACATAAAAACCCACGACTTGTTTCTCTTGCGTCAGACGCCGACTCTCAGGCCAATCCTCGACCTGGGTAAAGAGATTTCCCGTCGCTGAAACGAGCTTCACTTCGTCGCTTCCAAAAGCATCGAAAAGCGAATTCTGCCCCATCTCTCGCTCGGCCTGTTCATCGGAGGCGGCCTCAAGAATCTTTTCAAGCGAAGCTAGAATACTAGGACGATTCACTTCAGCAATCGCATCAAAAGCCCCCGCAACCGTCAGTGACTCGAGCACCTTTTTATTGGCCTTACGAGTGGAGACTCGCTTCGAAAAATCGAGGACATTCCTAAAAGGACGCTCGGTGCGCGTCGTGATGATGGCATCGACTGCAGCACCACCAACTCCCTTAATCGCCTCGAGGCCGAATCGAATCGCCTTCACGCCTTCACTGGTTCGTTCGACGCTGAACTTTCGTTCAGAACGATTCACATCAGGAGACAGAACCGCAATTCCATGCGCCCGAGCATCGGAAATGTATTTCGTCAGCTTATCGGTCGCGTCCATTTCTGTGGTCATGAGCGCTGCCATGAACTCTGCGGGATAATACCGCTTTAAATAAGCGGTCTGATAAGTGAGCACGCCATAAGCGGCAGAGTGCGATTTATTAAACCCGTACTCCGCAAACATCGCCATCAAGTCAAAAATCGTCTTGGCCTTGATCGGATCGAGACCTTTGGCGGTCGCGCCCTTGACGAAAATCTCGCTGTGATTGGCCATTTCCTCGGGCTTTTTCTTCCCCATCGCTCGTCGAAGCAAATCGGCCTGCCCCAGCGAGTAACCGGCGAGCTCTCGAGCGATCTGCATCACTTGCTCTTGGTAAACGATCACGCCGTACGTATCTTTTAGAATCGGTGCCAGCTGCTCGACTTCATAGGCGATGGGCTTCCGGCCATGCTTACGATCGACGAAATCGTCGACCATTCCCGAATTCAACGGACCTGGCCGGTAAAGCGCATTGATGGCCGTAATGTCCTCAAGCGAGTTCGGCTGAAGACGCGAACAAAGGTCCTTCATTCCAGAGCTTTCGACTTGAAAGACCCCGTCGGTATCTCCTGACCCGATCAATGCAAACACTTCCGGATCATTGTAATCGATCGTCTCGATCGAGAACGAAGCATCTGGTGACCCATCGCTTGCCACCGACCTCACGAGTTTGACGGCATTGTCGATGACGGTAAGGGTTTTGAGTCCGAGAAAGTCGAACTTCACGAGGCCCACTTCCTCGGCCTTGTCCTTATCGAATTGCGTCACCACATCGCCGTCTTTTGTGACGTAGAGAGGGCAATAGTTCACCACGGGCTCTTCGGTAATGATCACGCCGGCGGCATGAATTCCTGAGTTGCGATACAAACCTTCGAGCGCCAAGGCATACTCCATGACCTTGGCAATTTTCGGGTCGGCATCCATGCGCTCACGCAAACGAGGCTCTTGTTCTAGGGCCTCAGCGATCTCGATATTCAAAACGTCAGGAAAAAGCTTGGTCAGCTGATCGGTATCAGCAAACGAGAGCCCCAGCACTCGCCCCACATCTTTGACACAAGCCTTGGCTTGCAGCTTACCGAACGTGATGATCTGACAGACGTTATCTTTTCCGTATTTTCGCCCGACATAATCAATGACTTCGGCTCGGCGATCCTGACAAAAATCGATATCGAAGTCAGGCATGCTGATGCGTTCGGGATTGATGAACCGCTCAAAAAGCAAATGAAACGGAATCGGGTCGATATCGGTGATCTTCAGCGAGTACGCCACCAAGGACCCCGCACCCGAACCACGTCCGGGCCCCACCGGAATTCCGCGCTCTTTTGCCCAGCCAATGAAATCTGCCACCACCAGGAAATAGCCCGAAAATCCAGTGCGCTCGATCATCGCCAGCTCTTCTTCGAGGCGCTTGTGGTACTCTTCTTTTTTCTGAGGCCAATCGGGACTTTGAACCTTCTGAACAAAGGCGTGGCTTGAAAACCGCTCTTCTAAGCCTTGGCGCGCCTGAGCCCTAAAGTCCGCGATCGTATCAAAGGGTTCAGATTTCGCGACGCCATCGGGTCGATAGTCAGGAAGGTGATAAATCTTTCGTCCCTGCTCGTCCTTAAATTGAAATTGAAGATCGCATTTGGCGGCAATTTCGCCAGCATTCTCAAAGGCCCCCGGAAAACGCTCGAGACGTTCTCGCATGAGCTGAGGTGGCTTGAGCCAATATTCTGTAGGAACCAAGCTCTTAGGCCGATTGAAGTCGAGATTCTTTGCCGCCTCGATGCATTGAAGCACTTCTTGCACTTCGGCATCTTCAGGTTTGAGATAATGACAGTTGCTGGTCCCCACGAGCTTCACTTGATGTTTTTGCGCGAGCTTCGAAAGCTCCTCGTTCACCAGCTCTTGCTCGGGTAACCCCGTGTCTTCGATCTCCAGATAGAAATTTTCGCCAAAACGGGCCTTCATGGCCAAGAGCACTTCGGTAGCTCCCTCGATATCGCCAAAAAGAATGCGATAAGGGATCTCGCCCCGAATCCCCCCTGACAAAACAATGAGGCCGTCGCCATACTTCTCGAGCAGTTCGCGATTGACCAAAGCGCGCAAAGGAGCGGTCTTTGCCGAACCCTTAGCACCCGCTGCAACGGCGGAAAGCTGTGCCGCCCGCGCTTGCACAAACGACTGAGTCACAATCTGGCACAAGTTGCGGTATCCCGTGAGATTTTGACAGAGCACCACCCAAGTATGAAACTTCGGACCAAAGTCGGTCACTCGCGTGCCCGCTCCGCCTGCACCTAACGAGGCTCCCGCCGAAGCCGGCGGAGGCGCTCCGGTCCATTGGGTGACCGAATGAAGCTCGCAACCGATAATCGGCTTCACGCCTGCTGCCCGAGCAGAATGATAAAAATCAATCGCCCCAAAAAGCTGATGCGAATCCGTCATTGCGACGGCGTCCATGCCCAGCTCCTTCACGCGGGCAAAGAGCGTCTCTAAGCGGATCGCGCCCTCCAGAAGGCTGTACTGCGTGTGCAGATGCAGATGAGTGAAGGAAGAATTAACGGTCATGAGGGGTGCTCACCCTCCCTGTAGCACCGCCACATGGGGGGCGTAAAGCACGGCAAAATACTGAGTCTGAGAGCCTGACTTGGCCCACTCATAAAGCGAGACTTTCTCTCCAGGCGAAGGCATCGGCGACTCAGGAGGCAAGTAGGCCATCACTTGCTTTCCATCAGCCACCTGCACCGTAATGCATTGTAATCCGTGCCACCAAGCCGTCCGGTCGGGAGCAGCCTCAGCAGGATCGGTCACGATTCCCAAGCCAATGGTTTTCCCCTTCTTGATTTTCTGGCGCGCTTTCTTGAAGCGATTTCGAATCCCATCCCAAGCGAAAAACAGGATCAAGCCACTCAGAACAAAAGGAATCGATCCGATCCACCCCAGCTCCTGCAGGCGACTCCAGAATTGACGACACTGGCTACGCTGAAAGTCATTTTGAGCCCGCGAATCATCTGAACAGGGCTCAGGCACATGGGTCATGAAATGGAAGAAAAGCGCGTGCACCGATTGCGCCCGAGCTAATCCAGAGCCCGTCAGTGAAAATGGCGACGGACTGATCGGAATATGCTGAGAAACCTGTTTCTCGAACTGCGGATCTGAGGCCAAAACCCCCATCAACAAAAAGCCGGCGAAATAGCCTCCGATGGCAAGCCAAGCCACTCGTTTGAAGATGTCGAAGAAACGGGGCGGACGAAAGTAGCGAATTTGGGGCCGTGGCGATGGAGGGCTCATGAAGATGACATTAACCGACGATACTCTTGCGAGTCTCCCACGTAATTCTGGGCACTGATCTTCAAAAACTCGAGCTCTTCCGGCTTAAGCGGACGAATGACCCGGGCGGGGCTTCCAAAAACCAAAGACCCTGATGGAATCACCATTTTCTGCGTCACTAAGGCTCCCGCCCCAATCACGCAATCGTCACCAATCACGGCGTCGTCGAGAACGATTGCGCCCATTCCCACGAGAACTCGATTGCCCACCGTACAGCCATGAAGGGTTACGCGATGCCCCACTGTCACGTCGTCGCCAATCGACAGGGGCGACTTTTTTCGGGTCACATGCAACATGCTGTGGTCTTGGATATTGGTGCGTGAGCCAATTCGTATCGAATGCACGTCGCCTCGAATAACGACCTGAAACCAGACGCTGGACTGCGCCCCGATACTGACTTCTCCGATGATGTCGGCGCTCGGGGCGACAAAGACCGACGGGTCAATCTGAGGCTCACACCCATGATGTGGCAAAATCACGAAACCACCTCAGATGAAACCGGAGGAAGAAATTCTCGCACTGGCTCTAAATCCTCACCGGGCTCGCCTGCTGCCAGCGTTCGCTCGGCCTCGAAAGGATCATGAACCAGCTCGCCGCTGAGAGAAAGTGACGTGGCTGCGGTAATTTTGACTCGAACAAAACGTCCGGTCAGCGCTCGCGAAGAATCGCTGATGAAGTTGACCACGCGATTACAGCCCGAATGTCCGGTCCAAACCCGCGCTCCCGCTGGGGCGCCCGGCGTACTCTCTAAAAGATTTTGGTGACGCGCGAGCCCCTCGACCAAAATCTCAAGTTCTTTACCTACCCTCGAAGCATAGCGTTTTTCTGCGATCTTCAGCTGATATTGCAGGAGCCGATTCAGCCGTTCGTTTTTTACGGCAAGCGGCACATCATCTTGCATTTTAGCCGCTCGAGTTCCGGGTCGCGGGCTGTAAGCAAAAGCGTAAATATTGTCGTATTGCACGCGATCTAAAAGCCGGAGTGTCTGCTCGAAGTCGTCATCGGTTTCGGTTGGAAACCCAACGATCAGATCGGTGGAAAGGCCAACATCGGGACAAAGCTCTCGCAAGCGGTCCATCTGTTCGATGTATCCTTCGATTCGATGATGGCGGCCCATCTTCTGTAAAACGGTATTCGATCCGCTCTGAACGGGAAGGTGCAAGTGCGGAGCAAGCCGCGCTACACCCCCCTTCTCAACAGGAGCGTAACACTCGATCAGCTCATCACTGAAATCCAGCGGGTGACTCGAAGTAAAGCGAATGCTTCGCAGCCGAGCCAGCCTCGGATCGGTATCCAACGCTCGTAAAAGCATCGGAAAGTTTTCCTCTCCTTCGCGCGGCCCCACTTTTCCAATTCGGTTTTTCAGCTCTCGCGGCTCACGACTCTTGAGATTGGGATTTCCCTTACCAAAAGAATTGACGTTTTGCCCGAGCAGGGTCACCTCGCGAACGCCTGTGGCCACGAGCCTGGCCACATCATTCAAGACCTCATCAATGGTACGGGACTTCTCTTTTCCTCGAGTAAAGGGAACGATGCAGTACGTGCAGTACTTGTCACAGCCCTTCATAATGTTCACGAAAGCCTGAGCCTTGGCACCAAAGACTTTCGTCTCGGTGCTGTAGTCCATGCTTTTGTCGAAATCGGCATAAACCACATGACGCTCGCCATTTTCGACGCGAGAGAGGATTTCAGGAAGATTATCGATCGTATCGGTGCCGAAAACGAAATCCAGATACGGCGCCCGCTTGAAAAGCGTGCTCTTCTCAAGCTGCCCGACACAGCCGCCAATGCCAATCACGGGAGCCTTACCGCTTCCGCGACGCTCGTGATGATAAACCCCCAGTTGCGACAAGGCCTTATGAACGGCCTTTTCTCGAACGGTACACCCGTTAATTAAAATCACATCGGCCTGGCTTGCCGACTGCGCAGGCGTCATTCCCCGATCCGCCAGAAGCGACATCATGCGCTCAGAGTCAGCGACATTCATCTGACAACCGAAGGTTTTAACGTAAAAGCTTTTCGCCTCTCGCGGGGCAGGAGTTTTCTCGGACATGCCCTGCCTCCTACACTAGTTGAGCTGCGACCGCCAGCCCCCGAGCAGAACTCGAGCCGCCGACTCGCCGGCCCCTCAACGAGCTTCGAGACGCAAACAATTGCCGACCCGGTTGACTGAGGTGCCCCGCAAACGCATGACAATGAGAAGGGTGTTATCGTCCTGAGAGCAGCTCACTTCATCAGCATTTCTGAGCCCAAAACTCATCGCACCGAAACGAGGATCCCGAACCATTCTCGCCAGGGTCAGGGGCTCTTGAAGAAGTGTGATCGTCTCGCCTCCTCCCTCGGCCGAGTAGTTATAGCGTCCTCCGCCCAGGCCCGATCGACTTTGAAGCGTATACTCTTGCTGATCGATGCGAAGACGCCCGATACCCCCTTGCGATGCCGTCAAAGGCTCAGAGACCTCGATTCTAAGCGCCCTTTTTCGAGCCTCAAGTAGCACCGTGCCTTCCCACTGCTCGGCAAAAGCCTCACTGCTGAGAACACTAACCATGATCACTGCTGTTGAAATCAACACTCGAGCCAACCCGAACCATCGCTTCATGGGGTCGAACTTTAGTTCATGCTTCACGATTAGCAAGTGTGACCAACCAGAGGCCCCTTAAGCCTCGGGCCGGGGCTCGCGCCATCATCGGCCAGAGCCCGCCTCTGGAAATGAAACCTCGAAGCGCAAGAGTCGCGAAGCCTCCGGCACCCCCTGAGGCCCGCCGGGGATTAACTCTCTCGGCACGGGCCCATAACTGGCCTGAAACTGAGCCTGATGCTGCCGAAGAATTTCGGCCAGCAGATGAAGCTCGGCCCCTAAACCCTCACGCCGCCTGGCGAGAAAGCGCCCCTCGTCCTGCAACATTCCCGCAAAGACCTTCAAAGGCAGATGGGTTCCAGCCTCGCGCGCGACCTGAATCTCATGCCAAAGCTCTTCCCACTCCCAATCGGGCAATCGATCGACATGACTAAAAAGCAGCAGGCAAAACCCCGTAGAGGCCATCTGAAGCTGCGGAGGCCTGCTGGACAGATCATACGATGCATTTTCGGCAAACTCCCGGAGGCGCGACAGGGCCCGCGAGAGCTTCGAAAAATCGAGGCTTACCAAGCCAGAAAACGACTCCGGGTGACCCGTGACCCCCGGGTTCAACCACCGAGTGAGCCCACTTGCTTCAAGCACCGGCCAGAGCGGGCCCTGAGAAAGGTGCACCTGAAGGGAGCCTGCCTCCCAAGCGGCCAGATCCAGGAGCGTACTAACCACAGCGTCGAGCTTTTGAAGCTGCTCTTGAGCCGTGGTGAGCGCTTCAGATTGGTTTTTGGTCTCGAGGAGGCAAAGGGCGTTTTGAATCGCCATGATGGGGGTACGCAGCTCGTGCGAGAGCAAAGATACGAGATTGGCCTGAAACGCCTGAAACAACGCCTTTTGAGAAGGCGACAGCTCGACCTGCGGTTGATGTCCCACTGAAAGAAGCGCCGACGTCCAACCCACCGGAGGCTCAGCCGAGCCTCGTGGTCCATCTTGCTGAAGCGATTCGTGAGCCTTAACGTCGACGACGGGGAGACTCGTCTTCGTCAGACTCGTCTTCTTCTTCCTCGTAGTCGTCGTCATCATCGTCGTAGTCTTCGTCTTCGTCTTCGTCGAAGTCTTCGTCTTCATCGAAGTCGTCCTCGTCTGAATCTTCGTCTTCATCGAAGTCTTCGTCACTGTCTTCAGACTCTTCCGAGCTTTCAGAGTCCTCAGCGTCCATGGGCTCCAGCTTGATGATCCAGCCTTCTTCTAAAGGGTCATCGGAGACGACCGTAGGCTCGTCTTCAATCGAATCATTGACCTCGAGGATAAAGCCATCGACCGGAGCCGTGACTTCGAAGGTGTCTCGATCGCCTTCGATGATGGCAATCACATCGCCTTCTTCTACCGTTCCTGAAGTCTCGGGATAATCGACCGACTGAACAGCCCCAATCTCTTCGATCGTCGCTGCGGTCAGGCCGACAGTCACTTCGGCTGATTCGCGCGTATACCAAAGTTTTCCACCCAAGAACTCATTCAAGCTTGCTACGGCAGAGGTTTTCTTCATCGTCACGAGAGTCTTCTCCTTGTTTCGAGAACTGAAGGAAGTATGGCAGAGGATGCGGGGCTCGGCCAAGAGGGCTCAGAAGATTTTTTGAACTGGGCCCGCCCATTATGACCAAAAAACGCTAAGTGTCGATTAGGGTTTCGATTTTGCTCTATCCGAGCAAATGAATCCTACTTGTGAGCGTTGTGGAAGGCATGGGGGTCGTAACTCGTCTTACCTCAGGAAGTGCGACCGAGTCAGAGTCACGCAATATCGC
>JBDLQW010000045.1:0-14685 GCA_039800365.1 Pseudomonadota bacterium | reverse complement strand
CCATGTCGGACCAAACCCTCTCTCAAATTCATACCATCGTCATCCACAACAGCGAGACACCAGAGAACGATGAAAAAATTCTTCGTTCTCTAGTGGAAGGCCATACCAAAGGCAGAGGCTGGTCGGATATTGGCTATCACTTCATTCTAGCCATCGACTCAAAAAACGGGGGTTGGAAAGTCTATGAAGGCCGACCTCTGGAAAAAGAAGGCGCCCACGCTGGCTCGAGAAAAGACCGAAAAACAGGACGTGAGATCGACCTCAACGCCAACACCATCGGCATTTGTATCCTGGGCTCTTACGCTTGGAAAACTGAAGCCAAGCAAAAAGAGGTACAAGAACTCGTGCCCGGACGACTTCGAAATACCCCAGCTGGAAACTCGATGTTGAAGCGCCTCCTCAGTGCCTTTGCTGAACCCACCGCCCACGAATCGCTCAGGCAACCTCCTCGCGAAGCGGTTCAAACCCTAGTCGAACTCATTCACACCCTCGGCTCAGACCTCAGGCTCGAGGGATTGCGAAAAATTCAAGCGCATGGAGCCCTGGCTGGCACCGACCTCCAGCCCCGGTATACGGCAGAAAAAAGCGCTCAGATGGCCATCAACCCCGGCCATACTGACTGCCCCGGGCACGGTTTACTGCATATTGTAGAAGCACTTCAGGCTCGCTTTCACTCAGAATGGCAAAGCCGCGAAGCCCCATCCTCAAAAGAATCGCTCGAACAGGAACCTGCTCTCGACGACTCTCTAGACGACTCTCTCGAATCTAGAACTCAAGATCTCGAATCAACGACTAACCGTTGAGGTGCTTCGCGGACCGCTCACTCGGCTAGGCCGCTTCAGTTGGGCAACATTCCAGCAATCGCTGCACGCTCTTCTTCAAGCTCTCGTAGCGTGGCATCCATTTTCTCGCGAGAGAACGCATCGATCTCAAGACCAGGAACGATTCGATACTGGCCGTTTTCTGTGGTGCAAGGAAATCCGTAAATCACTCCCGCAGGAATTCCATAAGAGCCATCAGAGGGCACTCCCATCGTCACCCATTCACCGCGGGACCCCAGAACCCAATCACGCATGTGATCAATCGCTGCATTGGCTGCCGACGCGGCAGAAGAAACCCCACGAGCCTCGATGATCGCGGCACCCCGTTTTCCCACTTTGGGAATAAAGGTTTCGCGATTCCAAGCATCATCGATCAGGGGCTTCACTGCTTGTCCACCGGCTGTCGCAAATCGAAAATCGGGATACATCGTCGGGCTATGGTTTCCCCAAACCGTCAACTTCTGAAACGAGGCCACCGGCTTGCCAGTTTTTGCCGCCAACTGAGACAAGGCTCGATTATGATCTAATCGCAACATGGCTGTGAAGTGATGCGATTTCACGCGGCCAAATTTCTCGGCAGCCTTCATCGCGATATAAGCATTGGTGTTACAAGGATTGCCCACGACCAACACTTTGACATCGGGATGCGCGTTCTTTCCAATCGCTTCACCCTGAACCGTGAAAATCTTTCCGTTCTCAGTCAGCAAGTCCTTCCGCTCCATTCCCGCGGACCGGGGACGAGCTCCCACGAGCAACGCCACTTGTGCGTCTTTGAAAGCCACGTTTGGGTCTTCAGTGCCAATCATTCCTGCCAGCAACGGAAAGGCGCAGTCCTCGAGCTCCATCATTACCCCGGCAAGCGCTTTCTGCGCCTGAGGCAACTCAAGAAGCTGCAAGATCACGGGCTGATCCTTGCCGAGCATTTCTCCGCTCGCGATGCGAAACAACAAACTGTAACCAATTTGTCCGGCAGCGCCGGTCACTGCAACTTTAATGGGGGCTTTCGACATATGAAACTCTCCGAGAAGATGCGACCCACGCTTTGCATGCACGCAGACCGCGGTTTTTAATTCTGTCCTAACGCTCACATTGAGGCGATTACAGCCTGACCGAACTCCGAGCACTTCACCTCGGTTACTCCAGCCTCACCTTCTTGCTTCATCAAACGGGCAAAATCGTAAGTCACTCGCTTCGCACCGATCGCTCCGTCCATTCCGCGAATGATCAGATCTGCGGCTTCATTCCAGCCCAAGTGACGCAACATCATTTCGCCAGAAAGAATGACCGATCCGGGGTTGACGCGATCGAGATTCGCATATTTCGGAGCCGTGCCATGGGTCGCTTCAAAAACGGCGTGTCCAGTGAGGTAGTTCACGTTTCCACCCGGAGCGATGCCGATCCCGCCCACTTGAGCTGCAAGAGCATCTGACAAATAGTCGCCGTTGAGGTTCAAGGTTGCGATCACGTCAAACTCATCGGGACGAGTCAGCACTTGCTGAAGGGCAATATCCGCGATTGCATCTTTGACAATGATCTTGCCCGCCGCCTGCTGGGCCTTCATCTCGGCGTTTGCCGCTTCTTCTCCGTGCTCCTTCTTGGTTTTCTCCCATTTCGCCCAAGTGTAGACGTGCGCGCCAAACTCGCGATCGGCCAACTCGTAACCCCACCTCATGAAGCCCCCTTCGGTAAACTTCATGATATTGCCTTTATGAACAATCGTGAGCGATTTTCGGCGATTTTGGATCGCGAACTCCAGCGCCGAGCGCACCAAACGTTCGGTGCCCTCTTTCGATACCGGCTTGAAACCAATGCCCGAGGTCTCAGGAAAACGGATCTTCGAATATTCTTTCGGAAACGTTTCTTTCAAGAAACCTAAAACTTTTTTCACAGCCTCGCTACCAGCCTCGAACTCGATTCCGGCATAGATATCTTCACAGTTCTCGCGAAAGATCACCATGTCGACTTTTT
Organism: Pseudomonadota bacterium; assembly: GCA_039800365.1. Taxonomy (GTDB): domain Bacteria; phylum Bdellovibrionota; class UBA1018; order UBA1018; family UBA1018; genus CAIOHW01. The sequence continues at coordinate 11,896 of JBDLQW010000045.1, read as the reverse complement.
CAGGATGCTTCACGGGCGAAGGCACCCCTTTGAACCAACGCACAGGACGCAAACACACGTACAAATCCAGCATCTGGCGAAGCGCTACATTCAGCGAGCGGATTCCTCCGCCCACCGGAGTCGTTAGGGGACCCTTGATCGACACCAAGTAGTGACGAAGCGCTGTAAGAGTATCCTCAGGGAGCCAGTCATTAAAGCGATTGAACGCTTTTTCTCCTGCATAAACCTCAAACCAATGAATACGCCGTTCTCCGCGATACGCCTTCTCGACGGCTGCATCAAACACCGCCTGCGACGCTCTCCAAATATCTGGACCGGTTCCATCGCCCTCGATGTAGGGAATGATCGGATTTTTGGGCACATTCAGTTTGCCATCCTGAATCGTGATGCGCTGACCCTGGGTGGGGGCTTGAATCGACTTGAACGATGGATTTTCTCCGGACATGTGACTTCTCCTCGGGATTTCTTCAGTTGAGACCTTCTGCAAATTTTGAAACGAAGTTTATTCGCGCCTCGAACCAAAGGTCAATCCCAGACATGAATACCGGGCATCGGAACCTTCATCACCAGCTCTCGGGTGCCCAATCGTGAAGCCTCCTCGGGGTCATGGGTAATCAAGACCAAAGGAACCGGATGCTGACGATGAAGCTCGACCAGCCATTCACCCATCTCACGTCGAAGAGCGGGATCCAGCGCTGAAAAAGGCTCATCCAGCAAGAGTGCCTGAGGCTTCCAGCACCAAGCTCGCACCAAAGCCAAGCGTTGGCGCTCTCCTCCGGATAAAACCGAGGCCGACTGTTTCGCCGCCTGGCTCAGACCGCAGCGTTCGAGCCAAGGGCGCACTTGGGCTTCCTGCTCTTTTCGCGAAACACCGCGGACGGCAAGCCCCAGTGCCGCATTTTCAAAGACCGTGAGCCCCGGAAAAATCACACTTTCTTGGGTGAGTACTCCCAACTCCCGACGCTCGGGCGAAGCATGCGTCAGATCACGGCCATTCAACCCCAGGCGTCCCTGACAAACGCCCGGCACCTGAAACCCTGCCAACCACCGCAAAACCGAGGTCTTGCCCGATCCACTGGGCCCAGACAAAAGCACCCTCTCGCCCGGCCGCACGACAAAGCCCGCCTGAATCTTCAATCGACCAAAATCGATTCTTAACGACTCGACTTTCAGACCTTCCACGCACTCCATCATCCGCGCTCCACTCGAAAACCCCAGCTCAAAACCCCCGAAAGCAGCAACAAAACAACGGCCCCTGCCTGAGCCTCTTCGAAGCGATAGTGACCCAACCACCGAGACACCATCAGCGACAAGGTCGCCCCCTTTGCAGAAGTAAAAAAGCTCACCACCGCAAGGTCTCCCAAGCTCGCTGCAGCCACCAACCCCACCAGTCCCGCTAAGGGCTTTCGAAGAACGGGCCATTCGACCGTCAGCCAGGCTCGAAATGCTGAAGCGCCCAAACTTCGCGCCACCTCTAACACCTCAACCGGAGGATGGCGATTCAGAGCCCAGAGACCGCGGAAGATTACTGGAAAAAACAAAACCGTCTGCACGACGATGACAGCCACTACGCTTCCTTCAAAAGGGTCCCACCAACTCGAGTAAGCCAGCCAAACTGAAAGACTGAGTGTGAGCGCACCCACACCAGAGGGCATGAGCAAAAGCAACTCGCCCCACCGTCGCCACCGGCCCGGCCCTGTCGACCGCAAAGCCACCACAGCACTGGCGGCCCAAAGCGTCGCTGCTCCCGCAATGGCTATCGAAATCGCTAAACTAAAATGAATCGCTGGAAGCAGCGACGTCCAGAACTCTGCCTGAAAAAAAATCGACCAACGCAGCTCTTTGAGAAAAATAAAATACGGCAAAATCCACAGACAGGAGATCGCGAGATGCGCCCTCGACTCCTGAGCGGCTTCGGAATGAGCCGCCGGAACCCCGCCTTGAGGCCTCCAAAACCGTTGCGACAAAACCGCAACCCCCGTGGCCAAAGCCAGTTGCCAAAGCCCGAAAGCGATCGCCTGAGGAAGATTCAATGTGCCTGAATGAAGCGCAGAAAAAATCGCCGTCTCGAGGGTCTCGACGGGAGGCCCGCCCCCTAAAAGCAAAACCAACGCAAAGCTGGTCGAGCAAAAAACGAAAACCTGAGCCATCGCCGCCAACGCCGCAGGACCGATCACTGGCCAAAGCACCGCGCGCCATCGATGCCATCGCCGAGCACCCAGCGAACGGGCCAGCTCTTCCCAACTCTGCGGAACCCTCGCGGCAGCGTCCGCTACCTGTGCTCCCACCCAAGGAATATTAAAAACCGCATGTGCTAGCCAAACGGCCCAAACCGAATACAAAACGGAAGTGTTCGCAAGAAGGGCCACCCACGCCGTTGATGCGACCAAAGTTGGCACCCCGAAGGGCACCCTGAGCCAAGCCGCGGCACGCGGAGCGCGCCTCAGGTACAGACCCAGGGGAATGCCGACGCCTCCAGAAATGAGCGCAGAAACGCCCGCTTGAAAGACGGTAAAGCGCACTTTCGCCAGCACCAGATCATCAACTGCAGCTTGCAGCGCTTTTCGCCAGCTTAGTGAATTGCCAGGATCACTCACCTGCTTGAGCCCCTCAGGAAGACTCATGAGGGGCCAGGCGAAAAACACAATCCACGGCAACAAAGTAATCCCACAGAGCATCCCGACAAGCACTGAAGACGAGAGCCGTATCCTCATCGAATCGCCGTCTCCCACTCTCTCAAAACCGTCGACAGGTCAGATTGAACCCCCAAAATCCACTGTTTTTTAGGCTGAGGAATGCCTCGAAAGGAACGGGGCAACTTTACGCCCTTTCGCGCCGGCAGCATCCATTGCTTTTGAGGAACCAGGGCCTGTACTTCGGTGGAAACCAGGAACTCTAAAAAACGCTTCGCAAGCGCCAGCGACTCGGGGCTATCGACGGCTTTTTCGATCGCCAGCGCCCCTTCAATCTGAAGGGGGTTTCCCTCATCGAAAACCAGCGCCTGATAGGGCGCCTGGGGATCTTGTTGACGATGGTACGCTTGACTCGTCGTGTAGCTCCAAACCAAGGGTGCTTGATCCTTCAAGAAGAGCCCATAAGCACCGCTCCAGCCCGGAGCGAGCGTTACCCACTGGGCCCGAAGTGCCGAAAAAAACCTCGAAAAATCGTCGCCTACGGCTTCGCGAACTCCCAACACAAAGCCCAGCCCTGGACTCGACGTACGAGGATCTTGAAGCAAAAGCTTCTTCTTCCACTCGGGCCGAAGCAAATCGCGCCACCGACGAGGCGGCTCGGGCACGCTTGAGCCAGAAAACCCCCTCCACTTCGGATTCCAAATCCAGCCCAAAACTCCGTAATCAAAAGCAACGAATCCCGTCTCGACGGTAACTTCCATCGGGGCCTTGGGGCTCCACGGAAGGGCAAAGGCCCTGAGCGATGGCCAAAGCGCCTGATCGACACCCCAAGCTACCTGGGTCACCCATTGGTTTTTCGCTTTCTCAAGCTGAAGCCTAGAAACAATCTGGCCGGCGTCTCCAGCAACTTGAACCTGAACCTGGCAGCCACAGATCTTTTCAAACCGAGATACCACTTCTCGCCCGATCCCCCCCTCAGCCATCAGACTGTCATAGGTCAGAAGCTTGAGAACAGGCTTCGCATGAGCCGCCGGCGATAAAATCAAAAAGCACCAAGCAGCAAGAAATGTGCGTAAATTAAAGCGGAACTGGGCGCCGGCTTTTTGCCCGAAAAGCCCCTTCATAAGCCCTCAAACCGTCGGAGGAGGCGGATTTTTCGAAGAGTCTTCGGCCTCGCTGGTACGAGTCTTCAATAACCGAATTTTTCCAGGAGCGTTTCGATCCTCGGCATCCGTTTTAAAGCTCCAGAGGATTTCACAGTTTTGGAGATGCGTCGTTGTCTCTTCCAGCGCCGATTTCAAATGAACAATGCCATTTTCATAAATCGTCACATCCGCATGATCGATGTAGGTGCCTTCCTCGCCCGGGTAAAAGAAAACGACACGCATGGCGTGTCCTTTCTTCAGGACCCGAATATGCAGCGAACGGTGAGAACCAGAAGAGGCTCCGAAAATTTTCCATAGGGACATGCAGGAAATCCTTCGCTCGGCACCCTAGTTCAAGTCGAGGCCCACTTGCAATGCCCAAGTCCAAAAAATGAAGCATTGCATCATCCCCGCCTTCCAGAGTATCCAGTTCCGACCATGACCTCGCCACGCACGACCGATCTCTTCTCGGAACTCGAGCAGCTCAAGCGCGAAAAAAACGCCATCATCCTCGCCCACTATTACCAAGAGCCCGATATCCAAGACGTGGCAGATTTCGTGGGCGACAGCCTTGAACTCGCTCGAGCCGCTCAACGTTCTACTGCCGATCGAATCGTTTTTGCGGGAGTTCACTTCATGGCCGAGGGCGCGAAAATTTTAAATCCTGGCCGCAAGATCCTCCTCCCCGATCTTCGAGCTGGCTGCTCGTTAGCCAATAGCTGCCCGCCCGACGCCTTCGCCGCGCTTCGCGCGCGCCATCCCGACCATTTTGTCGTCAGTTACATCAACTGCTCGGCAGCAATCAAAGCTCAAAGCGACGTGATCTGCACCAGCAGCAATGCGGTAAAAATCATTGAATCGATTCCTCATGATCGTCCGATCCTTTTTGCTCCTGATCGAAACTTAGGGGCGTGGCTCGAAAAAAAGACGGGCCGTAAAATGCTGCTATGGCAAGGGGCCTGCATCGTTCACGAAACCTTCTCGGAACGAAAGATCGCCGCAATTCAAGTCGACTATCCCGATGCCCAGCTCATCGCCCATCCCGAGTGCGAAGCTTCGCTTCTCGCGAAAGCGCACTTCATCGGTAGTACTTCAGCGCTACTGAAACACGTGATCGAATCGCCCCAAACGCAATTCATCGTGGCCACAGAAGAAGGCATTCTTCACCAAATGCGCAAACAGGCTCCCGGAAAAACCTTGATTCCCGCCCCACCGAATCAAGCCTGCGCGTGCAACGAGTGCCCCTATATGAAGCTGAACACTCTTGAAAAGCTCATCTCATGCCTTCGAAACGATACGCCCGAGATCATCATGGACGAAGAGCTCCGCCAACGAGCCGAGGCTCCGTTGCTGAAAATGCTTGAGTGGTCGAGCTCGATAGGAAGGCCTGCTTGATGAGATTCGAGAAACCAGCTCTTTCCGGAAAATTCCTCAGCCTCGATCCGCACGATCTGGGGCAGGCCGGAATGTACAAGCTATTGATCGGAGGAGTGCTACCAAGACCGATCGCCTGGGTAAGTACGATCGACCCAAACGGCTGCGCTAACTTGGCACCCTTTAGCTTTTTTAACGCCGTATCCAGCCATCCCCCTTGCCTCTCGATCTCGATCGCGCGCAAGCCCGACGGCAGCAAAAAAGACACTTTGCTGAACATCGAAGCCACTCGCCAATTCGTCGTCAACCTCGCGCCTTCTTGGCTTGCAGATGCCATGAACCAGACCTCGGCAGAATACCCCCTAGGCGTGAGCGAATTCGAAAAAGCGGGACTCACCCCAGCCCCGTCGTCTCGAGTGCGTGCGCCCCGAATAGCCGAAAGCCCCCTTTCCTTCGAATGCGAACTCTACGAAACGCTTGAAATCGGAGATGGGTCGCTAGGATCGGCCACGCTCATCATTGGAAAGATCGTTAATATTCAAGTCGACGCGTCGGCGATTCAGGACGAAAAACTTGTTTTCGAAAAGCTAGATCCCCTCTCTCGGTTGGGCGGCCTTCACTATGGGCTGACTCGTGAGCGCTTTGAACTTCCTCGGCCCAAGGCCCTTTCCTGAACATCACCACCCGCTTTTTGCTTGCCATGTTGGGCGCGCACCCGTAAGTCCGCGAACCAAACGGAGGAAGAGAAAGATGTTTCAATTTTTTGTTTTGCTTGCCCTGGGTGGAATCGCCAGCAGTTCGGCCAGCGCCGCCCAGGTGACGGCCTCGGCCACCGCCAGCAACGCTTATTATGAGGTAGGGTCAGATTCGACTCGTGAGCTTGCAGTCAGTGCATTTGATCGCATCGCTCCGATGGGCGCTCCCACCGAAGAGGTTCCCGGAACAGAAGTCGATCAAGCCAGCGTGATCTTCGATAAGCTCGTGCTCTTGGGTCAAAAATTCTGGAAACTCGTTGAAGGCGGCAAGCCCATCGCGAACTTCTCTTCGCAACGTGCCGATGTATTGCCTCAAGGAATCGAAAAATGGCAGGATTTGTCAGGCTGGCAAGTTCCTGTTTCGAAGCGTTTTGAGCGAGTCATTCAAAATAAGCTCGGAATCAATGTCGTGACGTTTCGGTATCGCGTGATCTACAACTGGGGCGGCAGCGTGAACGGAAAAGGCGCTTATCTCATGGGCGTTACCGTTTATCCTGAAGTGATCAACGTGGCTTGGGGCTGGAACCTCGACGCCCAGGTCACAATTCCGACGATCTCAAATGCCGGAACCAGCGAGAATCCAAAAGCGGGTGTCGAACTGCTCATCTCGAGCAAAGTGCGTACGCCGATGACTCTGATCGACAACTCTGAAAGCTACTATGTCCGTGGAGATGGCCTTTTCGCCAATCTTCAAGAGTAAACCTCTCGAGTTCATGAAAAGCGGATTGAGCGCCTTCGAGCCTAAAGTTCGAAGGCGCTTTTTTATTCCGGCTTTTCTTTAAATCTGGTGGTTGATAGAAAATGGCCTATGCCAAAAAAGCCCCCTGTCACCTCGACAATTTCAAAAACCGGATTTGGATGGTCGCAAGGACAAATTGCTGAGCAAGCCCACGTGCATGTTCCGGAGGGACTTTACGAGGAAGAGCACGGCAGAAATGGATTTTTCGGTCGAACCAGCCACCTCTACCATCGACACCCCCCAACCGGCTGGCTTCGAATCGAAGGCACTCTCAAGCCACACGCCTACTTTGCCACGAAGCTTGATGGCTTTGATTTTGGACAGCCCGAAACTTTTCTAGAAAATCAAGATTGCCGCATTGGGATCGCGAAAATCGCCCAAGACATGACGGTTTTCGTCAGAAACGGCGATGGAGACGAAGTGCGCTTCATTCATGAGGGGTCGGGAAGCCTTCACACGGATTATGGTGATCTCGAGTACCGCAAAGGCGACTACCTTGTGATTCCGCGGGGAACGACTTATCGCTTCATTCCTCAAGAACCCAACGTTCAGTTGGTGATCGAATCCGCCACAGAAATCGAGCTACCAGATCGCGGCATGCTGGGGCGACATGCTCAGTTTGATCCCATGGTGCTTCGGGTTCCACAACTCCGTTCAGAGGCGCGAACCGAAGGAAAAAATGCCGCTGGCGAATACGAGCTTCAGATCAAGCGAGAAGGCCAGTGGACGAAAGTGGTCTATCCGTTCAGTCCCATCGACATTGCTGGATGGAAAGGCGATCTCTCGCCCTGGGCGATCAATGTCGATCAAATCAAGCCTGTGATCTCGCCGGGGTATCACCTCCCCCCCAGCGTTCACACCACGTTTGTCGCTAGAAATTTTGTGATTTGCTCCTTCTTGCCTCGCCCCTTGGAAAGCGAACCCGGAGCCATGAAAGTGCCTTTTTACCACCGCAACATCGATTTCGATGAAGTCCTTTTCTATCATGCGGGCAACTTCTTTTCTCGTGAGGGTATCTCGGCGGGATCAGTGACTTGGCATCCTCTCGGCATTCACCATGGCCCACACCCCAACGCTGCGAAGAACGCTGAAGACAAAACCTTCACTCAAGAAATCGCCGTGATGATCGACACTCGAAACCCGCTTCGAGCGACCTCATCGGCTCATCGAGTGGAGCACCCTGAATACGCCATGAGTTGGCGCCTAGATCAAAAACGATAACGGAGCCGGAACTCCAGCACTCAAGCCTCGCGTGATCGTCGTTGACTCCATTTGCCCAGGGCGAACCCCACTCCCACGGCAGCACCAGCGATCCACCAGGGATGCTCGGCCGCCAAACGATTCAACGGAAGGGTCTCAAGCCACTCGAGCACTTCCTGACCCGCCTGTTTGAGCCGAGCCTTCTCGACCTCGATCTCGTCGAGAATCTCCTGCTCGGCGTCGTTGATGCCTTTCATAAATTCTCCTCTCGAACGCGTGAGTCAAAAGAGCCGAAAATAGCCCTTCATCCGCTGTAGCTGCTCTTCGAGCGCCCCACCACGCAGCCACTCCTGAAATCAGCAAAGCCACCACAGCGATGGCCCCCATTAACGCCCCAATCGACCAGCCTCGCTGGTAAAGCGCCATGGTCATCCAGAACGCTGCCAACTGGAGAGCCACAGCCCAGGCCCCCAAAACCATGAGCCAAGCGCCACCCCGCCATGCCTGCCGAATCGCGACATGACGAGCACGAAGCCGCGCTCGATTCTGCTCGAGAACAACGAGTTTTTGCACACTAAGAAAAAGCTCTCGAAGAGCCTGAAGCGGTATTTTTTCCACGCAAGTAATGAAAGCTGCAACGGGTGTTCCGAGGCGATGCAGCGTGATGCCCCTCTGACCGCCTGACTCTGGTCTCAAGGGCAAGAGAGAGCCGGAGCCAAAGGAATCTTCAAAACAAAAGTCGTCGTCGAGCGAGAGCGATCTAGAGTAAAGCTTCCCTGATGGGCCGCCGCAATGGTGCGGGAAATACTCAAGCCCAGGCCCGTGCCCTTTCCGAGCTCTTTGGTCGTGAAAAATGGAGTCATGAGCCGCTTGGCCACTTCATCCGGAATGGGGCCTCCGCAGTCAGAAACCTCGATGACTCCAAAACCCTCGTGCGAGAACGCACGAACCTCCACCCAGGGATCGGTCCGTCCAGAAATCGCATCGACAGCGTTATTTAAGAGGTTGAGCAAAATCTGACCGATTTGCACCGGACGACAAAGCAACTGAAAATCGTCAACCTGTTGCCTCAATTCGATTCCCGAATTCTTAAACCGAGTGGCGCAAACAGAAAGCGTATCTTCCAAGATCTGTGAAAGAGGATACGCCACGAATGGATCGCCCTGACCATCACGCGACAGGGCTTTCATGCCCTTGATAATTTTTTGAATTCTCGTCACCGAACGCTCCATCCGGTCAACGTTCGCCAAAACCTTAGATTTCCAAGCATCGACGTCAGAATCAGCAGGAGGCGCTAACCCCTTCATCTGGGTTAGACCCAAAGAAATCGTTGCCAAAGGATTATTGATCTCGTGCGAAATTCCAGCAGCCATCTCTCCGAGCGACGAAAGATTTGCCGAAGCCCGAAGATACCCCTCTTGCTCTCGCTCTCGAACCAAAAAGGCCTGCTTTTCAACCAGCGAGGTCAGCTGAGTTCCTAAAGTCTCAAAAAAACGCAAAAGCTGAGGCTTCTCGCTCTGATGACGAGAGGAAAAAAACTCTAATACCGACACCACCTGCCCCCCAACCAGGATGGGAATCCCCACACCACACCAAGCCTTCAAAGTCGGTAGAAACTTTGCCCGGGGAAACTGTGCGTCTTCAGAAAAATCATCGCCCCAAAACATTTCTCCCTGAGCCCAAACAATTCCAGGAAGCCCCTCGTTCTTCGAAAGCTCAATCGCCTGAGTGGCACTAATAAAACCCCGAAATTCGTCTCGGTTGGGGCAGTAATATCGACCGCTCGAGCGCAGGTGCTCGCCATCGTCAGTCACCACCCACTGGTGCGCAAAGTCCCACCCCAAATCGACGCAAACGCGCTCCATGACCGTCGCGATTGCATGATCACGCTCAACGCTTTCGGCTGAAAAAATGGCCACCTGGTGAAGCAACGACGAAAAGTGGTTTTCCCAAACCAGCCGGTGCCGTGCCTTTTCGCTTTTCTCAAAAGCCCGACGCTCAGACTGTAAGAGCATCAAGAAATCAAAAACGGGATCGCCCGCTGGAAAATCAGGATAACTCAGCCCCAACTTCGAGAGCTGCGCCACCTCTGACACCGAAGGAGTGAGCTCTAAGAGCCAAAACTCTTTATTTGCACCCAATGCAACCAACTGCCCCCGAAACCGCACACTCAGGTTTGATGAGGTCTTCAACCGAAGAACGAGAAGCTGTCCCAGGCAAATCTCAAGTGAAAAGGGCTGGCGCTCATCAACTTCAGGCCGCTCGACGGAAAAGATTTGGTGCCAAGCTTGAAACTCTGGCGCCAACCCGCAGGCATTCAATATTTTCCGAAGCGAACGCCCCATCCATCGAAGCACGCCCTTGCGGTCGATGAGACAAGAGAACGGCAAGAGCTCATCCAGAGCGGCGGTCGAAACGATTAGCTCCATGAGCCTTTCCTTAGGAAACGATCTCGATCAAGAACAGCTCATGGTCTTGCGCGGGATCACGGGGCATTTGTTGTACTTTCACCGTGTTTCCGTGTTTCTTCGCTAATCCCTCTAAGAGACCCATGACCATGGGGGCAAGCCCGGCGCGCTTCGAAAAATAGCGCAGCTGATAGCGTTTATCGCCCATTTCTTCGATCTGAAAGCGAGGAGGCTGTAACTCGGGCATCATCACGCCCATATGAGCATGCATGCCATTCAGATTTTTGAGGCAAGTGATCAAGTCAGACCCAAAAAGATCGAGCATTTCGCCATAACCTTCTTGAGCGGTAAACGTAATCCAATACTCTCCAAAGGCCTTCAGCAGATCTCCCGCATCTGCCCCCAAAACCTCGGCAGCCGACCCCACCAAAGCGTAAGTCAGATGATCGGGATAGGCCTTCATTGCCTCGAACTCGTCATCATTCACGCCCGAGCGCCGACAAATCGTTGCCCACTTTTCTTGCCCGAAGCGACTAACAATCAAATCGCGAACGGCTTGATTAACGAGACCGTACATACCGGATCCTCCTGATGGGATGCAAAGCTCAAGCTCAACGCAAGACCTCTTGATTTGCAAATTGAAAATCCCTCAATCAAGGTATCTCCATGGACTTTCACGCTCCACCGAGACTCCAGAAACGAAACCCGCTTGCCCTATGGACAGCTGGAGACGACTCTCCGGTGATCCAGTATGAGATCGGCCCCCTCAAAAACCTCGTTTATTTGGTGATCGACTGGACTACGCGCAAGACCCTCTGGGTCGACCCCCAGGCCGACCTCTCCCTTCCCCTACAAGACTGCGCTCGCTTTCAGCTAAAAACCGAAGGCGTGCTCTTAACTCACACACATCCTGACCATACTGCGGGGGTGCCCGGCCTTCTCGAACGGTTCCCGCAAATCCCGATCTATCTTCATCGCCACGACACCCATCGACTAACCCCCCATCTGGCAGCAGGCCTCAAAGCCCCTCTTCGATATCTCGACGATCACGAGAGCCTGAGCCTCGGCACGCTCACGATTCGCGCCCTTCACTCCCCAGGACATTCGGCAGGGGCACTCACCTACCTCCTTGATGACGCCATCCTCACGGGCGATACGATCTTCATTCGAGATTGCGGCCGCACCGACCTTCCTACAGGAAGCACACGAGAGATGTTCGAAACCCTTCAACGGTTTCGGGCCCTCAATCCCAAGCTGCATCTTTTTCCGGGCCATCACTACCAAAAGGAATACTGGAGCACTCTCGAGCAAGAGCTACAACTCAGCCCGCCCTTTCAGTGTCGCAGCGTGGAGGAGCTCGAGGCCCTTCCCTGATCAAAGCCACCCCATCGGCAAGCGCCAAGAATCCCCCCCCTCTCGCGCGGCAAATCCTGCCTCTTGAGCCCGACGTCGTTCCAGCCGAAGCGCCCTTAGAAGCCGGTTCTTCAGAATCGGGCTTCGATCCGCACGGAGGCGAAAGATGACTGCTCAAAACCGTTCCTGGCTCGACACCCGCTATTTGGCGCCCACCTTCTTGGTGCTCTTGGCGGGATGCCGTTTTGGAAACCTCGTCGTTCCGGCAGAAGATCCGGCAAAACTCAGC
>JBDLQW010000044.1:0-6510 GCA_039800365.1 Pseudomonadota bacterium | reverse complement strand
ATGGTCGAAGTTAAAAATCCGAAAACCGGTCGCACCGAGTCGGTACCTTTGGTGGTGCGAGCTGCGGGATTCGATTACGAGACGCAGCCCGAGACAACAGTCACCGAGCTAGGGGCTGCTTGGGCTAACCTTGCCCGGCTTGCCCGAAATCGGAACACCGCGCTTACTTTGCGGGTGGGGAGTAACCTCCTTTCGATGGGTGACATGGAAGAAATTCTGGAGAGCGGCGGTCGAATCGAATTGCTACTGAGCAAGCCCATCGTCAAGAGCCCGAATAAGCCTGACGAACGCAATCGTTTTGATGATTACGATAAGCTCATGGATTTTCTGACGACGCTTCGAGCACGAAACCTCCATACTCGGATGACCGTTCGTTATAACAACGCCAATCTTGATCTCTTTCTTCTCGACTCACGCGAGGGACGACAGCACTTGCGAAATATCTTGGGCATTCCCAAGAACCCTCTTTAATTGAGGTGTTTCGAATGGCGGCGGGCGGCACCTCACCACGATCAGGAGCGGGCTGCGCTGAATCGGTCAGTCGATAGTTCAGATGGCGCGATCAACAGGATCTTGCTGCGACGAACTGCTGGATTTCAGAAAGTAGAGCGAGGAGCGCTCGTTCGAGGTCGATTTCGGCACGATCGTTATGGAGCACCCAGTGTGCCGCGTGGTGGCGTTGTTCATCGCTTGCTTGGGCATCGATGGCTGCTTCGGCCGACGATCGAGAGGTCTGATCTCGGCTCATGACTCGATGGATTCGTGTTTCTCTTTGGGCTTCGATCACCAGTAGGCCGTCAAAGTCACGATAGCGTCCCGTTTCAACCAGAAGAGCAGCTTCGTAAAAGATCAAGGTGGCTCCCGCTCGAGCCAGCTCTGCGATCCTTCGGCTGGATTCATCCCGAATCAGAGGATGGAGAATCGCTTCTAGCGTCGCCTTGGCTTCAGGGTTGCTGAAGATTTTTTGCCGAAGTTCGCGTCGATCCAAGGTACCGAATGCAGCGCGAATCGCCGGTTCGGCCTTGCCACCAGGAGAGGCAAGCTCACGGGCGATGAGATCGGCATCAATCACCGGAATCGATGCCTTTTCACGCAGAATTCGGGCAGCGGTTGATTTGCCGCTACCAATCCCTCCCGTCAACCCGATCACGGGAACCGGAAATCCTATCGGTGTGGGCTCATTCATCGCCGCTTGGCCTCTTCCCAGTAACGATCCATTTCCTCCAGGGTCGACTCTTCTGGTTTTTTTCCCTGTTCCCTGAGCCGACTTTCGACGTGACGAAAGCGACTCTCAAAACGCTGTAGCGTACCTCGAAGGGCGTTCTCAGGATCTAACTTTAAAAGAAAAGCGATATTGCAAAGGCTGAAAAGGAGATCGCCTAGCTCGTTTTGAGCCTTTTCACGAAGCTCTTTTTCACGCGGTGAAGCCGCTTGAGTTTCAGCTTCAAGCTCGCGTACCTCGTGCTGGAATTCCTCGAGCTCTTCGTTGAGCTTCTCAAGCGGGCCGGTAAGGTCTTTCCACTGAAAGCCCACCCGGGTCACTTTATCGATGAGGCGAGTGGTTCGCTGCAGGGCCGGTAAACCCTTCGGAAGACCATCGAGAACGCTCGACTCTGAAGATTCGGCTACTTTTTCGGCGGCTTTTTGTTTTTCCCAATTTTTTAAAACACCCTCTGCGTCCGTTACTGAGGCCTCGCCGAAAACATGCGGATGACGTCGAATCAGTTTCTCGTTGAGAGCCCTTGCAACTGAGAAAAAATCAAGAACCCCCGTTTCAGATGCCATCTCGGCATGCAGGGCAACTTGAAGCAAAAGGTCTCCGAGCTCTTCTTGAAAAGACCAAGCAAGAGCAGGTTCAGTTTTCAAGCGTTCAGAAGAATCAATACGGTCGAGAACATCCAGAACCTCATAGGCTTCTTCGATGACAAAAGGGCGCAAGCTTTGGTGCGTTTGCTTCATGTCCCAAGGGCATCCACCTGGGGCTCGAAGTCGATGGATGGTTTCGAGAAGTTGCGCCAATTCGTTGAGAGACGGGTTCGAGAACCGCGAGGAGGGAGTTTGTGACATGCTTTGGCACTTATCCTGTTCAGCGAAATCTTGTCTACCGGCCGCTTGATGGCGCTATCGATGAGCCGCCGTATGAAGTCCCCGATGAAGTGCTTGATGGTGGCAGGCGGGCGCAAGGCCGAGTAGAGTCAGAAGCATGCAGAAAAGATCCAGCAAGAAAGCCCAAGCCAAGGTTAGAGCCCATGCTGCTAAGAGCAGCCATCTGGCTACAGAGGCGCCCACAAGGGGGCCCACAAAGATGGGCGAAAAGATGCCCACAAAGATGCCAAAAAAAATGGCCGAAAAGAGGATTGCAAAAAAGACCCAGGAAAAGGTTGAAAAAAAGATCGTAAAAACGATCAGCAAACCAAAAAGAAAACTAAAAAAAGGCCTATCGCTTCAGAAAAAGAGCGCTCCTCGGCGGACCTCTCGTAGTCCCTCCGCAGAGCTTCCTGTGTGGAATCGAAAGGCCGCTCGTGCGCTTGCCGACTTGATCGATTTTGCGTTGCATTTTCCAGAGCTCAGAAAGCGCGGGCCCCAAGGGCTTGAATGGAATGCGGGCGTGAGGATCGTGTTAGACGCTGAAATGAAGCAGTTGAATTTTCGCTATCGGGGAAAGCGGAGCACGACCGATGTCTTGAGCTTTGGCGCAGCCGAGCCCTTTCGAAGTCTGGGGTACTTGGGTGAACTGGTGGTGTCTTTACCCGTCATGAAGCGCCAAGCGCGAGAGCAGCAGCATTCAACGGAAGCTGAGCTCTGGATTTTGCTTTCACACGGGCTTTTGCATCTTTTGGGGATGGATCACGAGCAAAGTGCGCAATCCGAGCGAGAACAGCGACTTTGGGAGGCACGTCTACTGGCTTTTACCGATCTATCGCATGACCGAGGGTTGGTAGAGCGAGCGTCGCGTCGCTAACATCCCGCCGCTACCGAATCTTGAGTTTCTTCAGCGGAATTTGTTGTTTTCCCCAGTGATCCTGCGCTTCTGTGGGAATTTCAACGCGTCCGTTCTTGGGGGTGAGGGCGAGTACTGGCGTGGTGCAACGTCCGGTGAGTGTCGCGCTCAATGAGAGGGGGCTTTGGGCAGATGGGGGTAGGATCGAAGCAACGAAGAAGACGGCGTTTTGCCCGATTTCTGGGATGCGGGGCGGGCTGAGGCAAATTCCATCATAGGAGATTTGAAGGGTGATCGGTCGGCCTTTCGGCGCGGAGTTTTTCAAGCGTGCGTCTTGAGGGGGCCTGAGCCAGGAATGGACTTGAACTTCCAGAGTGACGTTTCCTGCACGAGGTGGAGCGCTGGGGTCAGAGCTGCCTGGCTTGCTGATGGAGGTCTTGAGAATCCGTCCCGTCAAGATCGCTTGAGAGTGGTCGATTGCAGCCTGGATGGGGTCACCCCAGCAGGGCTTGCAAGCCTTGGCCGTCGAAGGGCTCGCGCTCACGATTAGAGCTAATCCAAGTAGCCAAGGCCAAGGTCGCATCGAAGAACTCCCGAGAACCAGCGTACCATGAATTGCAAAAATGCATCGAGTCTCCTAAGACGAGAGTATGTTGCAACCGCATGAGATTCGAAGCCGCTTGAATGAGATGAAGGAAAAGCTGGATTTCCTTAGGGGGTCGCTTTGACCTGCCGGTCAAACAGCGCCGAATCGCAGAACTCGACGACCTCTCTCAACAGCCTGATTTTTGGAGTGATAATCGCAAGGCGCGAGGCCTGACCCAGGAAAAGGCTCGCCTCGAGCGTGAGGTGGGTCAATTTCAAGGCCTAGAACGCGGCTTCGCTGATGCTCAGACGCTGTTTGAGCTGTCTCAGGAGCTGAGCGACGAGGCGTCGTTAAATGAAGCCGGACAAATGATTGGAGAGCTCGCGGGTCAGTTCGATCAAGCGGAATTTCAAAAGATGCTTTCTGAAGAGCAAGATCCGCTCAACGCGATTCTAACGATCAATGCGGGGGCAGGGGGTACCGAGTCGCAGGACTGGGCACAGATGCTTTTTCGAATGTATCAGCGATGGGCCGAGAAACAGGGATTTAAGTTCACGGTTTTAGATGTTCTTCCTGGTGAAGAAGCTGGTCTTAAGAGCGTTACTGCTCAGGTTTCGGGAGAGTACGCTTACGGTCTTTTGAAGTCGGAGGCGGGAGTTCATCGCTTAGTTCGTATCTCTCCTTTTGATTCTAATGCTCGTCGCCACACGTCATTTACTTCGGTTTTCGTGAGTCCCGAAATTGATGATGATTTCGAGGTCGTCATCAATCCTACTGACCTTCGAATCGACGTGTATCGAGCAGGTGGTAAGGGAGGCCAAGGGGTGAACACCACCGACTCTGCGGTTCGAATCACGCACATGCCTTCGGGAATCGTGGTCGCCTGTCAGCAAGAGCGTTCTCAGATCAAGAATAAAGACTTGGCGATGAAAGTGCTGCGTTCTCGCTTGTATGAGCGGCATTTGGAAGAGGAACGAAAAAAACAGGCGGCTGTCGAAGACACGAAGAAGGAGATCGCCTGGGGAAGTCAGATCCGCTCTTACGTCTTGCATCCGTATAAAATGGTGAAGGACCACCGAACGGGGCATACGGTGAATCAGGCCGACCCTGTTCTCGATGGCGATCTTGAGGGCTTTATTAAAGCCTACCTGACTTGCCGGATTACCGGTGAGTGGGCTCGCGGCGGGGGCGACGACGTTTAAATTTTTGCCGCTTTAGAGATTGACTTGCTCGTTGGCGTCGATTAGTTGTCTGGCTTCGATTTTATGAATGCGGGGGTGTAGTTGAGTTGGTTACAACGTCGCCCTGTCACGGCGAAGGCCGCGGGTTCGAGTCCCGTCACTCCCGCCATTTCACTCGAAAGTCGAACCCAGGCGTCCTCCGTGACAGACGCCTGGTTCTGAAAATCTTACTTCACTTCAAACCAATCCAGGCACATGCAATAAAGCTTCTCGCTGGGCGAAGGACCGACGATTTTGTCGGTTTGCTCCACCAGATCCGCAAGCAGTGCTCGAATCTTTAACGCATCTTCAGTGCTCAAAGTCATGGGTGCAGTATAGGCAAGTTCGGTTTCTTGCTTGAGCATCGGATGCCGTTCCATCGCTTTCACGCGCCAGTTGCCGTGGTGGCGGACCACTAGCGGGGAATCATGCCCAAGATGAGTCATTTGTGGGCCTGGCGCTATACCTTCGCGTTCTTGAATACACAGACCAGTCTTCAGAAGAAACTCGACAACCCGGTTTAAGACGGACGCGTCGAGACCTAAGTGCTTTGCAATAACATCAGGTTTTTGAAATTGATCAATCGCGGAAAGATTTCGCACCGCTGAGTAGATCCAATGCGAGTAGTAGATCGAACGTTCTTCGCTAGTGAGGTCGCGGCTTTTCGATACACGAGTTGATAGCTGTTGGTGATCTCTTCTCTTCGCTGCAATCTGCTTCCGAAAAGTTTCCTTGAGGCCGGATGTACCGGCCCGGGCAAGGTTCACGAGTAAGATGAATTGATCTGTCTCGGGTGAACTGAGGCCTAGAAATTCACACACTCGATGACCTTGTTCGAGCGACAGATCTTTTGATCCCTTGAAGATTTGGCTCAGTGTTGTCTTGTGGATTCTAGAATGCTCGGCGATTCGGGTGAGTTGACCCCGACTCCTCTCCGGCACTGCATTAATCCAGTCTTGTAGGTACTTTCTGTAGTCTAAGTACTCAAACACGCTTGGAAATACGTTCTTCTTGCTCATCTCAGGATGTTAGCTAAATGGCAAACAAATAGGTAAATAATTTGAAAACATTATCTTTTTTCATTCGAGAAGGAGGCCGAAAATCAATGGTGTGAGATCAAACTTTTCTTTGCCAAGAGTCAAGAAGGAGACTTGAATATGAAGCAGATGAGCCGATGGACCGGTGTCGCGATAATTTGGATTTTGAGCCTAGGCTGTAACTCGCCAGAGGGTGCTGCGAGAACAGCTCTTACACTTGGTACAAAAGATGGAGGCGGAGGAATCGGTGTCCTCTGCGGTACAACGCTTCGAACTCTTGACGTCTACGAGGCAGAAGAAATTCATCACCTCCCCCCAGTCCCTAAGTTTCCGACCTTTGAGGAAAACGTCAGAGTTTATGGAAGTCCGCTTGCCGCATACTGGTCCGAAGAGCCAGTCGATACGACTGACCCCAGCCTCCAGCAGCAACTCGTCGATCTACTCAAGTCAGAGATTATCGGTCGTTTCTCAGATATTCCTGGTGGCACTACGTTACCCCCTACACAAGATGCGACCTTGCCCCCGATCCCAGGTAATTGTTCCTTCGCTCAGATCGCGATTTATTCCGATGAAGAGGGGATAATCTATAGGGATGCTTCCCTATGGTGGCCGTTTTCACTTGAGCTGACCCCAGGCTTTTCAGCGAGTTGACCCCAGGGCGCTAGCCGCTTTGACGCGGTTGTAATTTCTGCGATTGGGTACTTCTTTTGCTGCTCCGTTTCAATG
>JBDLQW010000043.1:0-12244 GCA_039800365.1 Pseudomonadota bacterium | reverse complement strand
TCGACAAGACTTCCAGAGTGAATGGAGCACTCCCATTTCGCGAGGTCAGACTCTCGTTGCCGATCGGCTTCGTCGGCGTCTCAAGCCCTTGATCCTGAGACGTCTCAAAAGTGAAGTCGCTCCGGAGCTTCCTCCGAAAACCGAGGTAGTTTTACACTGCGATTTGAGCCAAGAAGAGCAGACCCTCTACCAGAGTCTACTGCAATCCACTCGGCAAGAGGTGCTTCAGTATCTCGACGAAAACGGTTCCACGCTCCACGCTTTAGAACTCTTGCTGCGACTACGACAAGCTAGCTGTCACCCCGCTCTGATTCCCGGGCAGAGCTCGACTAGTTCTGCAAAACTCGATCTGCTTCTCGAAAACCTTGAGACCACCACCGCCGAAGGGCATCGCGCTCTCGTCTTCTCGCAATGGACGTCGATGCTGGATTTGATCGAGCCTCGGCTCAAACAGTCGGGAATTTCCTTCCTACGACTCGACGGCTCAACGCCCGATCGCGCTCGCGTCGTCGACGCCTTTCAAGCACCCAACGGTCCAGCTGTTTTACTGTTGTCGCTTAAGGCAGGCGGAGTGGGTCTTACCCTCACTGCGGCCGATCACGTCTTCTTGATGGATAGCTGGTGGAATCCCGCTGTTGAGAATCAAGCTGCAGATCGCGCCTACCGCATTGGCCAAGAACGCCCTGTTCTGGTTTGCCGACTCATTACCCGGAACACCGTTGAAGAGAAAATCCTCGAGCTCCAAGAGCGAAAAAAAGCCCTCGCTGAAGGCCTGGTTTCGGCCGGGGCTGGCGAGGCCCCTTCAGGGCTCTCGCGAGAAGACCTGCGCTACCTCCTTCAAGAGTAACTCATAATACCCATTTAAAATCAGGCAGTTATAAACAGCCCCTGCCTAGCGACCCTTTTAATTGACGCATCGCGCCTATTCGCGTAGAACTCCGCGTCATGACTCATCTCTCGGGTAATCGTTTTGGACTCTCTAGCCTCGTTCTGCTCGCAGCCCTGGGCTCGCTGAATGCCTGTACCTTCGGAAAACGGCCCGTTCCAGCAGCAGGGGGATCGGTCCAAAATAAACCGGCGGGAAACGTTCAACTTCAACAGCCCGGCTCTGACATGAGCAAGGAAAAAGCCCTGGCCACGGCAACCTTTCGGAAAGCCGAGCTCCTCAATCGTGAGCTTCTCTACGGCGTCGACATTCAAAACTCGTCGCTGAAATCAGGCAACGATTTCATGCCAGCTTTGTCACTGGGGCACTTCAAAGCTCGGTACCTGTTGACGTCACGATCACTTCAACTCGTCGCCGTCTCCAATCACTTAGTTGAATCACGAGCCAATCATCCTGAACAGCTCATCCATGAGTGGCCCATTGTTCAAAGCGATGCCGACACGGTGAGCGTCTCGATCGATAGCGCCTCGCCTATCTTAGCAGCGCTCATTGGCGGCTCAGGCGCACCTCGTACCAACTGGCTTCGTTCTGCCGAGTATATCGCCTCAGATCAGCTCTTGCTCCTTCAGACCAGCATCGAAACGGCTAACGGTGAAGTTGTCGAATTCATCGAAAGCGTCATGCCTCGCGAGCGCCTGGTAAAACCCTCGCTCTTGCGAACTCAATCTTTCTCTTCGCCGCTTTATGATTCCGAGGAACTCGAGCCTCTGTCTCAACGCTTCGGATTTCTCTCGAGCACCAAGGTCTTTTTCGATGATTCTCAGGGTCAGCGAAAGTCTGCTTCGGCTGCACAACGCTTTGGCTGGTCTCCAGAGACCAGCGATTCGATCATCACTTGGTACGTCACGCCCAATCTCCCCGACGAGCTTCTGCCCACCATTAAAGCTGCCGTCGAAGGCTGGAACCGCTACTCACAAAAGCTCTGGTCGATCGATATGATTCGTTTCGCTGGAAAGCTTCCATCGGGCATTGCGCTGGGTGACCCCCGCTACAACGTGATCTACTGGGACACCGTTGACGAAGCCGGTGCTGCCTATGAAAGCCAGTCCTCGGACCCTGAAACTGGAATTCAGTCTCACTCACTGATCTACCTGCCTCAGGCCTGGATTCGACTAGGCAAACAAGCCCACAAAAACAGCTTTCCGGGTGACTCGTTTGATCTCAAAAAAGCCCGTCGTTCGCGCCATGAGTCGCCGCGCCTTCTGGGCCAAGCGATCCACTCGCGCTGCCTAAAGCTTTTATCTGATCGGCCCTTAGTCTCTGAAGAGTCGCTCGACGGAATTTCGCCAGAAACCTTTGGTCGAGAGCTTCTGAAGCAGACCTTAATGCACGAAGTGGGTCATGCCCTCGGTATGGATCATAACTTCAAGGGCTCACTGGCATTCGACCCCGAAAGCGCCGACTCACTGCCAACTCATTCGGTGATGGACTATAATAATTTTTTTGCAGAGCGCGCGATCTTCGAATCGGTCGACTCAGCCAATGGTCCTCTACTGGAATACGATCGCCAAATCATCTCGGCGCTCTACAAAAAGGGGGCAGATCTCTCCGAAAAAGACCCTATTCTTCCGACCTGTAACGACGAAGACGCTGATCGCATTCTGGCAGACGGGGTAACCGCAGCTGATCTGCTCTGCAATCGCTACGATTTGGGTCAAGATCCGACCGTTGTTCTTGAAAAGACCTGGGCACTCTTAGGCGATGATCGTGCGAAGGTTGGACCGATCTCGAGCCTGGGCAGCGCGCTTGCTCGACTTGAATTCAAGATCATCGGTAAGGCAGAAGAATGGTTAACCACCCGTTCTGATCACTTAAAAGCGCGGGAAGATGTTTCTAAAGCCATTTCAGTTTTGGCAGAGCGGCTAGGCGCACTCGAAGAGCAATACTTGATTTCGGGACATGACAGCGTCTTTGGTAGCCTTAGGGCAAACAAGAAAACGCTGCTTTCCGCGAGCCAGTCTCCTCAGGAAGAAAAGGCATTTCGCTCACGATTTGCCTCGGTGGCTCTGCAAGCATCGCAGCTCCGCGACCTGCCTGCTCCTTCGAAAGCAGCTCGCCAAAAAGTGCTCGAGACGCTTCAGCGTTTTGCCGAACGAACCCCGTGGGCCCTTTCTCAGCCTCAGCCATCCGAAGCCGCGGCAACCTTGATCAGCGAGCTTGCGTCGAATGAGACGACTCTTGCGAAGCTCAGAGCAGCGGCAGTAAAGGTGCTTCAGCTTCCTAAGGGTGCTACGGCCTACGCCTCAGACACCACTTCAGAGTTTGGCGACTTCGAAGCGCTCGCTGTGAAAGCGTCGGTAAGCCTCGTAGTGAACTCGCTTGAAAGTTTCAGCGTCAGAAAAGCAGCTGCCGCCACTTTGGCAAGCTACGCGAAAACAGAAGCGGGTAGGCAGTCGCTTCAGCTGGCCCTGAACCAAGTCAACGCTGAATTATCGGCGAGCAAGACAGCCCGAAGTCGCGAAGAGCTTCGCACTCTGCTCTCTCTCTTGGTATCGAGATAGAGGCTACGACTAAAAGGCTTCCGAAAAGCTCACCGCGTTAGCGCTCGAATCGAAACCCTTCGAGTACTCGGTCACGCGCTTCTCAAAAAAGTTCGTGAGAGGCTGCACATCTTGAAGCAGCATAAAGCTAAACGGATTCTTCGCCAGGTACTTTCGGGCGAATCCCATTTGCGTTAACCGCTGGTCAGCCACGTACTCGAGATACTGGCGCATCAACGCTGGCGACAGCCCTGTTACTCCATACGAAAGACCATCTTGGCAGAAAGCCATCTCCACTTCGAGCGCCTCTTCAATCATCTGATAAACACGCTCTTGCATCGAAGCATCGAAAAGATGCGCATACTCTGAGCGAAGCACGCTCAGTACTGCCATCGCCCCCTCAATGTGCAGACTTTCATCACGGAAGATCCAATTCGTCGCTGTGGCTAGTCCTGGCAAAAGCCCCTTACTTCGCAAGAAATAAACATAAGCGAATGACCCGAAGAAAAAGAGACCCTCAACACACGCGGCAAAGCAAATCACGTTCTCGATGAACTGCCGACGCTTCTCATCTGTATCAATGCGATCTAACGCCTCGATCGAGTCCATGTACTTGAAGCAGAAGTCGGCCTTTTTCTTCACCGAAGGAATATTCTGATAGGCATCAAAAGCTGCCCGCCGTTCTTCCATGTCGGGAATGTAGTTATCCACCAAAAGCAGGTAGGTCTCAACGTGCAGCATCTCATCAAAAAGCTGCTTCCCAAGGAACATGCGATACTCGGGAGAGTTCACGTGCTTGTAGAAATTTAGAACCAAATTATGGGCCACCAAATTGTCGGCAGTCGCAAAGAAGGCGACCAAACGACGAATCAGATGGGCCTCCTGCGGAGTGATCTTGTCGCGGAGATGCTGAAAATCGACCGAAAAATCGATCTCCTCCGTGGTCCAGATATTCTTAATCGAGTTCTTATAGAGCTGAAAGAACTGCGGATACTTCATCGGACGAAGCGTGAGATCTAATTCAGGCTGAAGCAACATATCGGGTATCCTTCCTAGTTACTCTAAAGAGAGATCGCTTTTACAAACTCCAGGTTACTGACAAGCCTCGCAAGCCTCAGGGTTTTCAAGCGAGCACGCCACCGCTTCTTGAGCGGTGTAGGTAGCAGCGCCAGACTGAGGTGCTGCTGCAGACAAAACAGCGCTCGAATCGACCGTCGTCTTTTTAATCGCCGTCTTTGCACGCGACCGCATGTAATAGGTGGTCTTCACTCCCTGTTTCCACGCGTACATGTACATCGACGACAACTTGCCGACATTCGGATCTTCCATAAAAAGATTGAGCGACTGCGATTGGCAAATAAAGGCCGAACGCAGAACCGCCATATCGATCAGCTCTTTTTGAGAAATTTCCCATGCGGTTTTATAGAGATCGCGAATTTCGGCAGGAATCTCTTCAATCTGTTGAATCGATCCATCAGAGGCAATGATCTTATCCCGCAAAGCTGGAGTCCAAAGTCCCACGCGCTTGAGATCCTGAATCAAGTAGCGATTTACCTGCAAAAATTCGCCACTGAGTGTCTCACGCTTGAAAACATTGGCAACCTGCGGCTCGATGCTCTCGTAGCTACCCATGATCGATGCAATCGTCGCCGTTGGAGCGATCGCAATGAGCAAGCTGTTTCGCAATCCATTTTGACGAACTTCGGCAGCCAGGCCATCCCAATCAAAATGGGTCTCAGGCATCAGCTCTTGATACTTTCGCGCCAACTGAACCTGAAGCTGGCCATCGGCATACCGTGACTCACGGAATTTCTCGAAAGGCCCATGACGCTTCGCAAGCTCCATGCTGGTCTTGATCGCCTGGTAATAAATCGTCTCAGAAATTCGAGAGGAGAGCGCCTTGGCCTTTGCGCTGGTAAAGGGAATGCGCATTTTGAAAAGCGCATCCTGAAGACCCATAATTCCCAGCCCTACTGGACGCCACCGATGATTGGAGTTCTTTGCCTCGGGGGTCGGATAGTAATTAAGATCAACCACTCGATCCAAGAACTTCGCGGCGGTTGCTGCCACTTTCATCAAGCGATCAAAATCAAACTCTCCGTTCGCCTGAACGAAGGAAGCTAAATTAATGCTTCCCAAGTTACAGACAGCAGTCTGATCAGACGAGGTCACCTCGAGGATCTCGGTGCAGAGATTCGAGCTATGAATCACATTGCCGGGCTGACCAGTCTGTGCCGAGCGCAGATTGGCCTTATCCTTAAAGCAAATCCAACCGTTTCCAGTCTCGGCCAAAGTCTGCATCATGCGTGCATAAAGCTGACGTGCCGAAACCTGTTTCAGCGCCTTGCCTTGAGATTCGTACTGAAGATAAAGCGTCTCGAATTGCTCGCCGAAAGCATCCGCCAACCCTGGAACATCGCTTGGCGAGAACAAAGACCAGCTCTGATCTTGCTCGACCCGCTTCATGAAAAGATCTGAAATCCAGAGCGCAAGATTGAGGTTATGCGTACGGCGCTCATCGGCACCCGTATTATTGCGAAGCTCTAAGAAGGCTTCGATATCCGAGTGCCAAGGCTCGAGATAAACTGCAGCGGCCCCCTTGCGCTTCCCTCCCTGGTTCACGGCATGAACTGACGAATCAAAAACCTTCAAAAAGGGAATGATGCCGTTACTGAGTCCGTTGGTTCCGCGAATCAATGCTCCCGAGGAGCGCACCGGTGTCCAATCAATACCAATGCCACCCGAGAACTTCGAAAGCTTGGCGCAATCCGAAATCGATTTGTAAATTCCTTCCAAACTGTCCTCAGCCACCGTCAAGAGGTAGCAAGAACTCATCTGAGGATGGCGGGTGCCCGAGTTAAAGAGTGTGGGCGTGGCTGGAGTGTAATAGAACTGACTGACGATCTCGTAGAGCTCGAGCGCTTCTTGAATCGTTTGAGAAAGCCCCAACGAAACGCGCATGAACATCCACTGGGGGCGCTCAATCCATTTCCGGCTCTTTGGATGCCGAAGCAAATAGCGATCCGCTACCGTCTTCATTCCAAAATATTCAAAAAGGTCATCGCGCTCGTGACGGATGGCGAATTCGAGGGTTTGAAAATCCTGAGAGGCGAGCTCGAGGACATTACCGGAGAGAAGTCCGAGGTCAGCGGCATTTCGGAGGTACTCGCGAAACGAGACGTCACGGCCGACTTCTTTTCGAATTCCTTCCGCCAACATTCTGGCAGCGACTTTCGAATAGTTAGGCTCGTCCGCCATCAGCATCACAGCATTGGCGATCGACAACCCATCGAGCTCTTCCGTGGTGCTTCCTTCGTGCAATCCGCTGATGGTTCGCTTGGCCACTTCAATGGCTTCAACATTTTCAAGCCCGCGGCAAGCTCGGCTCACCGCATGGAGGATCTTCTCAATTTTAACTTCTTCGCGAGTTCCGTCTCGTTTGATGACTTGCATGACCATGATTGTCCCCCAATAGAAAGTGTCGTCAAGGACTAGACCCCACAATGGGTGGTGTCAATGTACGCAGCCAAAGGATTTTTCGTGAATCAAATTAAGGGCAGAACAGGCGTGATTGAGATCAAAAAAAATCTAAACGCATCGCGGTAATTTCGCCGAAAAAATGCTGGCGCACGGATGCTTGACATCACTTCAAAATCCGCTCTTCGGCTCTCAAAGCCTCGGAGCAGTTTTCCGATAGGTTTTTACGATGAAACGCCCTTTGCTGATGCTCTTGAACCCCACTTCATCAACGAAAACCCTGTGCGTCAACGCTCTGGCACTGAGTCTTTTTTTGGCGAATGCCCCCGCTTGGGCCATGGGCAAGGCGCCTCCGCAACGGGTGATGGTGGCTTTGGGAGATTCGATGACCGCTGGAACCTTTGCCAATACGACGAGCTCTCCTGGCCGAAGAGGCGGAGCGGGAGCTCTGAGTGCCAGTGAACTTCAGCCGGAGGTGCAAACCGTCTCGGGGCAAGCCTCGACTCGCGATCTGCTCAAATTTTTATTGAAGCCCGTTTTAGAGAACAAGAACACCTATTCGTGGGCTACTGGTCGACGAATTCCCTCTCATTTCGAGCGATTGCGAGACGTGCTGCGGTCGCGTGGCGAATCCGTAGAGCACTTTGAGGCTTTGAATTTTTCGGTACCCGGATCCAAATCGTTGCAGATCCTCGAGCAGGCGCGAAAGCTACGTGATGAACTGCGCTCTCGCGGAAACCCTCGCATCGAGTACCTCGCGATGACGATTGGAGCAAACGACGTCTGCGACTCTACGATGGGCCCCGTGGTTCCTGATGCCGAATTTGAGAGCACTACTCGTGAGGTTTTTGCCCAGATCGCTGCAACAGCAAGATCAGTCCGAAAAAATTCCGACGAGCGCATCAGAGTTCTGGTTGCCGGCATTCCGCCGATTCCCACTTCTGGAGGCCCTGAGTTTTGGCAGCACCAGATTCTCCCAGGATTGACCTGCGAGACGATCAGGAAGCGCGTGTTTCCGTTTTGTCCGAATCTCATTCGCTGGAATTCAGAGGTCGAATTCGAAGATCGGATGAATCAAGTGGCTCGAAAGAACGCGATCTTAGAGCGTTTAGTCCACGAGGCTAATGAACGAAATCCAGAACTCGAGATGGTCTTTGGATCGGGGCTGGCCGAAGTGCGATTTGCACCCGAGGATCTCGCAATGGACTGCTTTCACCCGAATGCTTGGGCTCAGAAACGGATGTCAGAAGAACTCTGGCGCAACCAACCGTGGTACTAATGACGACATGCTAGAGCCACTGGTGGCACTACGCAGGGCTCGGTAGGATCAAAACACGTGATGAACATCCAATGGCTGACGATTCGAGATCTGCAGTACGTTGTGGCAGTTGCCGAAGAGCTTCATTTTGGCCGGGCCGCTCGACGCTGTGCTGTGACTCAACCCGCGTTGAGCGCCCAAATAAAAAAACTCGAGGACCAACTCGGCACGAGGCTCTTTGAGAGAACCCAGCGACAAGTTCTGCTCACTGAGCCTGGAGCTCGACTGGTAGAACAAGCGCGGATTGTTCTCGAAGAGGCTCAAAAGATTCCTGCAATTGCTCGTCAGCGCGAGACTCCCCTGACCGGGCCTCTTCGCCTCGGAGCGATCGCGAGCGTTGGCCCCTATCTTTTTCCCAGGTTGCTAAGCGGCATTCGCAAGAGATTTCCCGATCTCGAACTCTTCATTCAAGAGGGGTTCACCGACTCGCTCATTCATCAGCTCAGACAGGGCCAGCTCGATGCCGTCATCGCCTCTCCCACTTTTGACCGAAGCGGCCTTCGGGAAGAAAAGCTGTATTTCGAAGCCTTTGTTCTGGCAGCCCCCAAGGGGCATCCGCTGATGAAGACTCGACGTCTTCATGGCCAAGACCTCCATGCCCACGAGATGGTCCTGCTTGAGGATGGCCATTGCCTCAAAGACCAAACTCTTCAGCTTTGCGGTTCGGGGCGAAGACAACGAGCAAAGGGCTTTCAAGCGGCCAGTATCGAAACCCTTCGCCAAATGGTCGCTGTTGGCATGGGTTACACGATCCTACCTCGGCTAGCGGTGCCGGAAAAATCTCCGCCGCTGAAAGACCTCATCGATTACCGACCGTTTGACGAGTCTCAAGTGGGACGAACCATCGCACTTTACACCAAAGAGCGCTTTTCGCGCCCCTCGGATATCGAGGCGCTCGTTCAGTTCATCCGCAAAGAGCTCGAGCCGTAGCCCAATCAGTCTGAAACGATCTGCTGATTCGCGTAGGCCGGAAGGCGGGGCATCTCCTGCTTAGGAAACTCACCGGTGAGGCCATTCAGGAACGCAACAATGTCAGCCACCTCGGTGTCTTTTAGCGTTCGATTCAACTGTGTCTTGGCCATAACCCGTACGGCCTCGTCCAAAGTTTTCACTGCGCCGTTATGAAAATAAGGCGCCGTGAGAGCCACGTTTCGCCAAGTGGGCACACGAAACATGTTCTTGTCTCCCACTTGCTTGGTGACTTCAAAACGGCCGAGATCTTTGCTGAAGGCGTACTTCGCCTCTAAAGTCGCATCGGCGAACATGGGGAACTTCTGATAAAAGCCGGTGCCCAGGGGCAAAGCAGGACCCGCGTAATTCGGACCTGAGTGGCAAGCAACGCAACCCACAGTCTTGACCAGCTCCATTCCCCGAACTTGTTGCGCGTTTAAGGCTTTCTTATCACCTGCGACATAGCGATCGACAGGCGAATTGCGCGTCACTAGCGTGCGCTCGTAAGCAGCGATCGCTTGAGCCAAATGATCGATGGTCACGGCATCTTTCCCGCCGAAGGCTTGCTCGAATTCTTTCACATAGCCGGGAATCTGCTTGATCCGCTTCACGACAGCATCGTGACTGGGCATCCCCATTTCAATTGGATTTGTCAGAGGACCCTTAGCTTGATCCTCGAGCGTGTTCGCTCGTCCATCCCAGAACTGAACACTTAAAAAAGCGGCATTCCACACAGTAGGAGAGGAACGTCCGCCTTTTTGACCGTTGATTCCCACCGACTGAGGGCGTCCATCCTCGCCTGCCGCCATGACGTTATGGCAAGAATTACAAGACACCGTTCCATTGGCTGAAAGGCGGGGATCGAAATAAAGCTTTCTGCCTAGCGTCACCTTTGCGGATGTCGACGGATTTTCGGGCGGAGTCGGAATCTGCTGAGGCAAAACCTCAAAAGCAAGCACCTGAGCACTTAATGCCAGAGCCCCAGCAAGCATTCCCAATAGCCACGTCTTTCGCGCCTGAACAATTTTCGAGAGGTTCATCGGTTCAGTGTAGCGGCACTTAATCAGGATTTCAAAGACTCACGATAAATGCAGGTCACTTGGTCCTCTTCGCCCGCAGTTTTCTGGATCACCCAATGCTCATCCCAGTCTTCATGCGCCAAGACATCAGCAGAGAGACTGGGCCCCGCTTCTACCAAAATTTCCATCACTCCCCGCTCTGACAGGCGAGCCATTTCAGAGCGCCAATCCGTAGTGATCACGACTTCAAATCCGCGCTGACGCGCCTGTTCCAGATAATGCGAAGCTTGTTGACTGACTCGTCCCGATCGATCGGCAATGATCAACTGCCTGGGACCTCGAACATGATCCTGAAGATGTCGCACGGTGAATTCGGGTTGATCTGCCAGAATGGTGCCGCTTCCGGTGAGGATCGCATCGGCTCTGCGCCGAAGAAGATGCGCCAGCCTCAAAGACTGAAGCGATGTAAATGTTTTGAGCCCCGGCGGCGGAAGCATCGAGCCGCCTTCAGTGAGGGCCCGCTTGACCGTCACCCAGGGACGCCCTCGCAAAACCCGTTTCATGAAAGGCCCCAGTTGTCGTCGCACCGCTTGAAGAGCCTCACCTTGAGGAAAGTCCTCGAGGCAAAGCACCTCAAGCCCGGCATCGCGAAGGACCTGCTCGCCACCACTGGCCGGAGCATGAGGATCGCGTAAACCAAAAATCACCCGTTTCACTCCGGCAGCAAAAATAGCGTCGGTACACGGCGGGGTTCTTCCAAAATGGCGACAGGGCTCTAGGGTAACGACCACCGTATGAACCCGGTGCAGTAACCCCTGCCTCTCTAAATCTGCGAATAGCATCCGCTCGGCATGCAGTTCGCCCGCGCGGTGATGAGCTGCAACCGCCAAGAGCTCGCCTGAAGCATCTAAAGCCACTGCTCCAACAGGGGGATTGGGCGAAGTCGCACCCCGAAAAAGCTCTGCTTCCTCAACGGCAAGAAGAAGTGCCTCGTCCCAGTTCATTTTTTCTCGAGATCAACGACACACGGAGAGAGTCGCTCGAAGGGCCCCTCTTGAAGGGCTCGTTGCCAGGCTAACCGAGCGAGACTCAAATTCATGCGCGCACGCAACGTATCTAAACGCGACTGCCGAAGTGCCCGCTCGAGATCATCAAGCTCCCAGCTTTCAGCGAGACCTAACTCGACCCGCAAGCGCGTGGCATCCCGAAGCGTTTCTTGCGAGCGCTCTAATTCTTTAAAACGAACTTCCTGATTTCGGGCTGAAGCCAAGCGCCCCTGCAGAGTCTCTAAGAGCTCTTGAAACTCTAGGCGCATCTCGTCTCGACGAAGCTGAAGCTCTTGAAGGTTTCTGTTAGAAATCTGTAAGGCTGGAAAATAGCCAAAGCTCAGCTGAATCCCTCCGCGAGCGGAAAGACCTTCCAAAGAAGGACTCAAACGCCCATTTGCAGCAGGCTGACTCAGTGACACGCCCCCCATGAACGCAAAAACCGAACTCCACTTTCCCTGACGTCCGGCCTCTTCCAATCGCGATAATTGCTGCGCCTCGGGCGAGTTCTGCATCACCCGATCAACCAATCCTTGGATCTGCAGCCCTTCGGATGGCGATTCGAAAATCTCCAAGTCTCTCTCAGAAAAGCGCAGGCGGGTCTCAGGCTTCAGACCCAGAGCACGTCGAAGCGAGGCCTCTTCTCCGGTGACCAATTCCTGCACCCGAGATGCGCTGATTTCAGCCTGATTTTCGTCCTGAATCGCACGTTTGAGCTCTTCATTCGAAATCAGTCCCAGATCAAACTGCGCCTGAGCCCTTTGCCGAGAAATCGTGGCATCACCCTGCTGATCCTCTAAAAGCGAGAGCAATCGACGATCTAAAGACCATAACGAAACCAGCGATACGGCCGAGGCGTATTGATTTTGCTCTACGATCTGCAGTGCTAGCTTCTCGGCTTCAAAAAGACGTGATGCCCCCCGAGCTCGAAACCAGTTCTCGGGAACCAAAAAAGGCACGAGAGCCTCAACACCGGCCCACGCGAATTGAGGTTGAACCACCGACAA
>JBDLQW010000042.1:0-17204 GCA_039800365.1 Pseudomonadota bacterium | reverse complement strand
GCGAGCCCCTCAATCACTTCACGACCATTTTCGCTAGCAGTGGTCGCTCGGTCCTTCAGCCAGCCCTTGGGGCCAAAATCATAATCATGATTTCCTGGCACAACCGCATCGTAGCCCACTTCGCTCATGGCCGAGAACATCAGCTCGCCTTCGTTGATATTGCTGATCAGGGTTCCCTGAAACTGGTCGCCTGCATCGACCACTAAAACTCGGCCGCCTTTTGACTCGATGGCTTGCTTGGTCGAGTGAATGACGCCACCCCAAAAAGCCATTCCACCAATGGGCTCTCCAGTGGTGCGATAAGCCGACGGCTCAATACCTCCATGAATATCGTTGGTCGCCAAAACCGTTAGCTGCACCTGGCCTGACTGGCCGAGGTCGGGAAGAGGACTTCGCTGATAGAGTCCTCCGTGCGGGTCCTGACGCTGCTCACTCTCGCGGCGTGGTCCCATTCCTGTTGAAACCAGAGGCCACGAAGCAAGTACCAAAGACACTGTAACGGCTACTCGGAAAAACCGCTGAAATCGCATGATCAACCCCGCTTGGGGGACGGTCTTTAAGCCGACAGCAATAAAAAGACAAGAAAAGTCGGGAATTGACCTGAAAAGCCCTCTTCTGCTCACGACCTGGGCGCGAGCAAGCGAGAGTACCCCCAAAAGGTGGTGTTACCGCTTCCAGAGAGTTTTATGCCACCATGAGCTGTACTCTAAGCCCAAGTCCCTGAGCCACGTCAATCAGCCTGTCAGTGGAGATTCTAGCCAGGTTCCCGTTAACGATTGCAGTGATGACCGTCCTACCCATGCCCGTCCTCTTTGCAGCTTCAACTTGGGTGAGCTGAAGCTTCTCAATCTTTTTTCTGATGGCAACAGCAATGCCCACCTTAACGCTGATTCTGGATGCCTCTGATTTTGGCAGGTGCAGCATTTTGCCCCTTAGCTCGTGAACGCCGTTTGCCACATCAGGCATCGGGCGGCTGACAGGCATTCAAGTGGTGCCGCTACCAGAACGGGTGAAAAAGCGGTGGGCCATCGGTGGCTTCGGGAAGTCCAAACTCGATTTTCTGAAGCTGATCAGACTCTGCACGCAGAAACCTAAAGCCGCGAACAGGACTAGGGTACTGCACCCTCCTCCAGACCACTGGTGTTGAGCACCTTCCAAAAGCCGGCTTTTCATTACCGGCGCGCAGAAATCGGAATCTTTCAAAATTTCTCGGATCTGAACACGCCTTAAAGTGAAACAAAGAAAGATCCCTCCTGCACTCGTTAGCATCAGCGGCACGCTGAGTAAGCCTTTGATGATTAGCTTCTAAATAACGATGCAGAGACAGATACTCTCTTGCTGCGCGCAAGGATGCAGACTCGATATCAAACGAAGAAGCTGTCGCAAAATGCAGAAATCCTTCCTCTTCTTCGACTGTTTGAGCCATCACCAGGGCAACCTTCAGATTGGGCTCAGCACTTTCCAATTCATACACATCAAGCACCACACCATCGAGTCGACGTACGCCAGCGCGGTGAAATGGAATACGATTTCGATAGTGATAAAAAAACGCATCCCTCTCGACAAGCTCTCCACGAGCCCGGAACCAAGTGGGACCTTTTAGAACTCCTCCGGCCAAACCGGACCGAGAAGAGAGCTGCCATTTAACCCGAACTATTTCTTCACCCAACTCTAACAAGGCCCTTAAAAACCCTCTGAATAACGACCGATCCCATGCGAGACCACTGAGCCGCTTACCACCATACCGACAGCCCACCCTTACGTCGTAACCATGGCCTGCGGATCGATCATGGGGATCCATCTGAACGTCAACTTCGCTACCCTCTTTCAGAAAGAGCCTTGCCGCCGAATTCAACGCACTTTGTAAGTCCACGTCTGAACTCCCCAGGACCAGGCAATTGACTCATCTCGTTCAAGATCTTCAGGCTCTGCGACTAATCCAGAGAAGTGAGCTATCGGAATCCATATTCGATCCCGAATCACTCTCGATTCAAATTCCTTAATTTTTGAATTAAAAGCCTCGGGTGAACGAATGAGAGCGGCCGAGGCAAGCTCTTCACTCGAAATGAGGTGCCTAAACTCGGTCATAAAGCCAAAATTATTTAACGGATCGGCGGGAGCTATTCCCATAGGACTTAGGGTAATATCGTTCGAACTCGACCAAAGATCTTTGATTCTTTCCCGAGGAATCATCTGTACCTCTAAACCGGAAAAGGCCGCCTTCAGGCGCTGAATAGTCTCCCTAAAAACTGGTAATTCAGACCATTCATCCAGTGTGATGATTTTATATTTCTTGCTCAATTTCAAAACGCCATCAGGCAGATTAAACCCACGGTTTAGCTGCAAATATTCCGCCTGGGTGATCCCGTAGGGTCGATCCTCCGGAGAAACCGAGTACGCAGGCTGAGAGAGCGGACTCGATTGAGCTAACGATTCACGCGACCGATCGAGAACACTTGAAATGACCAGACGATCTTTAAAATTGATCGAACGAGATAGCGCTAAATAAACAATCCATTCCGATGGAATCTCGCGCAGTCGAAATGAACTGGAGCGTAAACGCTCTAGTTCTGCGCTCTTCACAGCGTAACCATAGTAGTAAACCAGAGGAGCTGGCTTCATCGTCAACATTCGCTCAATAGTTTCTGACGTATGATTTGCTGAATACGCTCTGAGGCTGACCTGGGGTATTTCGTTGGCGCGTAAGGTTGCCGGATACTC
Source organism: Pseudomonadota bacterium (assembly GCA_039800365.1). Taxonomy (GTDB): domain Bacteria; phylum Bdellovibrionota; class UBA1018; order UBA1018; family UBA1018; genus CAIOHW01. Next base: position 14,483 of record JBDLQW010000042.1, on the reverse strand, counting down.
GGCATTGAGCTTGAGCTCGATCTGCCGCGAGGAAACAGATACGGGAAGATAGGGGCCCGTCGTATCACTCAAACGCCCCGAGGATATCGGCACAGACTGGTCATCGAAAATTGAAAAATCTGCGAGAGTCAGCAGGTATCTGATATTTACCGGAATTTTGGTGAAGTGAACCCTAAACGAATCAGAAAGGCACTCTACCTTTTTCACCAGTGAACCAAAAATCGAGTGGCTTGCATTTCGAAGACTGGACTCAAAAGAAGAACACATGTTCTTTGGTCCAAAAACCCGACCACTTGAAGTCTTTAGTAAATGCTGCGGATTGACCGACATCACTGCTTCATCTTCATCAAAGAGAACCTCTGAAATGACCGAAGTGAAGCCCTTATGGATCGACTCACGTGAATGAAAGGCAAAAAGATGCTCCGATGCCACCTGATCACCGACGGTGGTGATCGATCTAGGATCGAGCTCTTGAGAAAAAACAAAGGGGAACCAGGCCTCGATCCTGTTTCTTTTCTGACCGGTTTCCGTGTCGTTAGCGTCTCTTAGCGTCATAGAGATGAAAACAAGTCCTACACTAGCAACGGCACCGAGAATCATCGTGAAAAGTGGCGCCCTTGACAGCATCTTTGCCCTCGTTCTTATCTTCATTCGAATCGCTCCATTCACCAAAAACAGCTGTCTTCAGGGACGGAACACGTCATCGCCAATACCAGTACCAGTGCTAAGATCGTTTCAGCAGCGTGCCCCACTCTCTTCATCATCACTCTCGTACTCACTTTTTAGTCTCAGACACCAAGAAACCTTGACGAAGCGAAGGCCTAGCCCTTAATGACACCACATGTCAACCGACCCGTGCACGACTCAGGCAAGACTCCGCGCCGAAATCACTCTGCCTCGAATAGCCACGACCCTAACGGTCAGCCTGCTCCTCATGACTTTAGGATTAGGGGTGGGAAAACTGCGCAATCAAAATCGTTTTAATCATGTCCTCGTGGCCATTGACGTCCAACGATCCTTCCAAGGGCTTACCCTGGACCAAACAGGAATCGGAACGCTACTGGTCGCAATACAAGAGCGTGAAACGAGGATGCCCGTAGGACGCATCAAAGTTCAGTCTAAGCTCGCAAAACGCGAACAAGTGTTTGATCAGTCCTTCACTCGACGCCCCAACCTATTTGTCAGCCTCCCTTTTTTCTCACGAATCATTAGCCAGTCAGACAGCGTCAAAGCCGAAATTGAAATTAAATATCACCTCGTCTGGCTCATATCGCAGGGGTTAATCAACATACTGATGGCGAGTCTTCTTGTAGGAATTCAAATCCTTTACTCGAAGATGAGGGCTCAACAGGCAGAACTGGAAAAATCTCGACTGATAAAAAAAATCTCTGCCCAGGTCGCTCATGATATTCGCGCACCTATCGCGGCATTAAAGGTTGCTCTCGCGTATTCAGAGGAACTTTCGAGCGAAGTCCGAGAAATTGCCACCATGGCGATTTCTCGAACTCAAGCAATCGCAAAAGATCTCTTAGACCTCACTCACCCCATACACAGCAAACAAGCGACGTCTCATCAGGAATGCTTTATTTTAGAGGAGGCCATAAACGGCGTTATTCAAGAGAAAAAATTGATTCTTGCTACCGAAAGCCCAGGGGTTTTTCTTCAATATTCCTCGAACTCGAATACCCAAGGTCTTTATTTGAGCGGCAGCAAGAAAGAATTTCAAAGAATGCTCTCAAACTTAATTAATAACGCATTAGAGGCCGTTGAATCGGCAGGATCGATCGACCTTAAACTGGCAGTGGAATCTGACTCGATAGTCATTTCTCTCAAGGACACCGGCCCTGGCATCCCGGAAGCTGTTTTGAAACGCCTGGGAGAGAGAGGAAATACTCTCAGCAAGCCATCGGGCACGGGGCTCGGCTTAGCCCATGCTATCGAGACCACAAAAAAACTGGGTGGAAACTTGAGGGTTTCGACACCCGAATCGGGCGGTACCGTGGTTCAGATTGAGCTCCCCAGTCGCTCTCCAGCTTCCAGAGTACCCACCAAAAGTGGGAATCTCAGTTTCGAGTTACTTCAATGAACAAAGACTGACGGGCGAAAAATGGTGGAGCTAAGCGGGGTCGAACCGCTGACCTCTACAATGCCATTGTAGCGCTCTACCAACTGAGCTATAGCCCCACATCATTTGCTAAAGTTAGCAATACGACGGAATAACAGTGGAATACCGACGTTGTTTCTCGTTTGCAAGACTGATTTTCCACTTCATCAGATTTCAACTGTCAAAAAATCAGGCCGCGGGCCCCGACCCTTCGAAGACCGTCTCGCTGGTTAAGGCTCTCTCGAGTGAGCCACGTCGATCATTCGATTCACCATTTCAACAAACCCATCCCCACTCTTGCCTTGAGTCAGAAAGCGCGGCGGAAATTGCAACCGATCAGAAAACGCCTTTAAGTTGGCTACGCCTACAGACATCGCAAACCTTGCAAAGAGAGGCTCGTCATTGGGCGAGTCACCAATAAAAAGCCACTGACTTTCAGAGGGAAGTCCTAGCACTGCCCCTTTCGCCGCAAGCAAGTCTTGAAAACCCGAGTACTTGTCGTAGTCGCCAAACCACGCGTTCACATGAATGCTGCTGACTTTGGCATGAGCGCCTTGTTGCTCACACAGGGCCACCAAACGATCGACCTCAGCTCGAGACCAAGGGGGCACATCCTCACAAAAATCGATTGCAAGGTCATACTGCCGATAGCTCTGGTCTGAAGCCCACTGAGCGTGCGGAAACTCGCGTTTCACTGCCTGACTCAAGCGCTCAATCTCGGACTTGGGGTCCAGTAAAGCACGCGGATGCGTCCGGCGGCTAAATTTCCCCTTTTCCATAAAGAAAGAGAAAGCCCCATTCTCTCCAATCACTGCGTCTACGGGCCAAAACCGTGCAATCATGTCGCACCAGCCTGCCGGGCGCCCCGTAATCGGAACCACGGCATATCCCGCTTCCTTTAAACGCCAGAGCCCCTCGTACGCCTGCGATGTCAACTTGCCCGACGTAGAGAGCGTATCATCGATGTCTAAACAAATGCCTCGAACCGCCGCCAGTTCAGAAGGGGCGACTTGACTCCAGGGTTGCAACATCAGCTGACCTCATTTCTCAGATAGACGCTAACGAAACGTGTAGACCATTCCGCCGGCAAGCGAGGTCTCGGAGTTTTTCATCCCGACGTTTAACTCCATAGAATACATGATCGAGGCAGAGCGATGGAAAAACGACCCCACGGCGATGGAAGAAGTGGTTTGATAGCGACCATCGCGAATTGAAAATCCCAGAGGAATTGAAACGTAGGGATCAACATCACCCCCTGGATTAGCAAAGCGATTGTGGAGATACGGCATGAGAGCCAAATCAAATCGCCCCTGAGTCGCAGTTGCCTGACTTTCGGTGATTCCGGTACCAGCACTCGTGAGGCTCACACGGGCCCAGTGCGCGCCCAGCCCCAGCCCAATCCCCGGTTGACCCTCAATGTCTGGAAAAAAGTCAGCAGAGAGTACCCCTCCCACGCGAAACTGGCGAGGCCCAGTTCCAGTTCCGATCAAAAAAGAGCCGTTCAATAAATCATCGATTCCACGAGAAAATCGCAGATTCGCTCCCAAGCCCGCGCCGCTACTAAGAACGAACTCAGGCTCAAACCCCAAAGACGACTCACCGGGACTCAAGTACTGAACCGTCGTGAAAACTCCCGCCAAAGCGGGCGCTCCAGAAAGCCATCCAAGCCCCACAAACAGCACCAGGCAAAGCCCATTCTTCAGCATTTTCAGGTTCATGCCGCCGTCGCACTTACCGAACGAAGCGCCGCCATAGTCCCCCACTGCTCTCTTTTTCTTTGACCGCATGTCTTTGGTGGTACCTCGACGGAGCGCTTGCGAAAAGGCCGAAGTCATGGAATACCATCGTCACGCTTTCGTTCAAATCTACTTTTGAATGGTGACTATAGCTCAGTTGGTTAGAGCACCGGATTGTGATTCCGGGGGTCGCGGGTTCAAGTCCCGTTAGTCACCCCAAAATATTACGGCCCTCGACGAAAGTCGGGGGCTATCTTTTTGTAATCACAAACAAGAGGATTCACGGACTTGGCGAGAGTCGGGTCGTTTGAGCGTCACGAAAAATCGCAAACCATCACACGCCGAAGGCCACTTTAGGGCCACCGAAGGGCCACTCACCGCTGGCCCGCCACAAACTGAACACCCACGAATCACGATACAAGAATGCAAAACGTCGTTCCCGCCGCCGCAAAGGGCGATGGGGCAAGAGGGCCGACGTGTATCCTCCGTTCGCCACTGAGGCGGATTTATGGATTGAAGGTGGACCCTTGGTGAACGTTCACCAGGCGGGTGAATGGAGGAGCGAGCTACTAATACTAATCTTCGCTGTCCTCGTCTTCCTCATTCGCTATCTGGTCAGGATCGTCGAACAAGTCGGAGTACCCGATGCTGTCCCCGCTGTCGTTGCTTTCGCCGTCTTCTGAGGCATCACCATCTTGCGCCTGCTCCTCAAGCCCCGGCTCGTCACTCGCTGTATCGCAAAGCTCCTGCAAAGACATTCTGGAAACATCAGATGGGGATGGTGCACTTGAACGGACCGAACGAGGGTCACGTGTTTCCACGTCGGTCAGCATGTTCACGACACCAGCCGACTGATCCAGCACCTTGAACTTGGGGCGGTAACACTTGAACTCGTCGTACTCTTGAAAGGGATCGCCTGGCACTCCGGGAATGAACTTCTCGATCCAACGCCGGAGATCCTTGACCGCTGCCTTGATTGAGTGGCGGTCTGCGGGGGATCGTCGCTCATGATCGAAGAAGATGATCGAGTCCAAGCTGAATGGCTTTTCCTCCGCTAACTTTTGCAGGACTTTGAATCGACGATTGGTTCTCCCCGCCGTTCGCCGATCCTCCAAGCCCGCCGCGTTCAGCGAGAAGATCATCTTCTTGCTCTGTACTGTTCCCTGTGCGCGAACCGCGACCTCCACGCGATCTTGGGAAAGAAGCGTGATCGTCACCAGATACCAAACCGTCTCTTCCGGCGGGTAAAACCTCGCATTGCGGTCCTGCTCCACGTCTCCCTGCTTCGCCTGGCCTTGCAGATCGGGAGCCTTCTGTGGTGCCGCTGCGGCAGGACTTGCGGCAGCAGCAGATGGAAGCGCAGCAGGCCCCTCCGCGAGCATGGCATCCAGAGCGGCCTGACTTTTCGCCAGTAAATCATCGAGATCAGAGCCGGAAGGCGGCGCTGTCGTGGAGGCTTCTGATTGAGACGGCGAAGCAGACGACGGACCGGAAAAACGAACCCGTCCCTCACTATCCACCCAGACCCGTGGAAGAACTTCTGAGTCGAGTTCGAGCAATGTTCCATCGCCCGAGTACCAAAGCTTGTTGAGATGAGAACCCTCCATGGAATCACTCATACGTGAATCATTGCGCCGATCTCAAGAGGAGTTACCCTTTTCAGCGCAAGAAATGGCGAGCTTCTCTTGCCGGACGCAAGATGCTCCTCGGTCGATTGCCACTAATGGGGGCGGACCGTGCTCCCGTTCGGTGAAAGACCCTACGGCCATGGGTGAACCGCGATAACCAAAAGACGGGTTCCCGCGTGGGTTGGACCTGATTTTGATGTTTTATGATATCTTGGTGATAGCCTATCAGCTTTGCGCCCGCGTGAATGCAGGATTTATCTACCCATTGTTGAAGTGAAGCCTAGGTAGGTCGCCAATCAACAAGGGTTCTCCCGCAATGTGGCATGCAGACGACATATTTGCCGCCGTAATCCTGTCCAGTGGCAGTAACGCATGGGCAGAGAGGGACAAGAGAGGAGGCAGCCTTGGGATATAGCCGCCAGAAACACGATTCCGCCGAGGAAGGCATGGTGAGATCCCTCGATGATCTGGCGCTCTTCGATGAGCTGATCCTGAGCCTCCTGCCGAAGTTGCGGCGGATGATCGCAGAAAGGTGGTCCCCCGACAAGATTCGCCGCGAGGTGGGAAGCTACGCCCAAGCCCGCATGGCCCACATCGCTTTGACGGGAGATGCCCGAAAAGCGACGACTTTAAACGCGATCAAGGACATGCTGGATCGTCACGAGGGTACGGCCACGCGCAAAGTCGAGGTCACCCAAAAGTACGCCCAGATGGAAAAAGCCGAGCTGGCGGCTCTCGCTCTTCAAAAGCTCAAGGATGCGGGACTGATATCGGAAAGCGGCTCCATAGCGGGGGACCACGTTCAGCTCAAACTGAGCGCCCCCTTACACGGCAAGAAGGCAAAGGAACCAGGCTGACCGAGAGGATCATGTCGGTCGCGGGATCGGTAGCGGCAAGGTCGACGGATTTTTTTCCGCGACTATCCTATTGGCCGACAGAAACTTTGAGGGGCGCGCCCAAGCCCCATGGAGGTAACGGGTCCTTCGAGCGAGGCAACGAGCGAAGCGAGGGGTACGGCCCTGTGAGCCCCGCCCCCATCCCCCGGCAATCATTTGGAATATGGTAATGGTTGTAATATGGTTATAAATACCATATAATCAAGCCTTGAGCTGGAAGGTCGGATTCACCAGGAAGGCTGAGAAGCAAGTGAGCAAGCTGCCACAGAAGCAGCGGGACTTCCTCGAACTTTTGGTGATCGACATTCAAGCCAACGGCCCAGTCAGAACGGACTGGCAGAACTACTCGAAGCTCGGCCCTGGCGAGCACCATTGCCATCTCAGCTTCCGATATGTGGCTTGCTGGCGGGTGATCGACGACCGAGTGCAGATTGTGGAGGTTTATTATGCGGGCACACGCGAAGGCGCACCTTATTGAAGTCAAGGTCATCATCGGCAAGGAGAAGCCGAGGATCTTCCTCGTTCCGAATGAGAACGTGAAGGAAGTCAGCACCCGCGTCCGCGAGGTCATGGATGCCGCTCAGGACGGAGGAGACTTCATCCCCGCTGAGAAGATTTTCCCGAGCCTGGCTGACCCCGATAAGCGCCCAGGTGTGGCGCTCCGTGCAGCCCGCCTCCGCGCTGACCTGACCCAGGTGGAACTTGCCGAGAAAATCGGGTGCGAGCAGGCGGATGTCTCCAAGATGGAGTCAGGCCGGATTCCCATTGGGAAGACCCGCGCCAAGAAGCTCGGAGCGGCCCTCAAGATTAGCTATCGTGTGTTTCTCTGAGGCACTGCATCATTCACAACCCTAAGAGAGTAAGCCGGTCACCAGACGGCAGGCGCCTAAGCCATCGCAATCAAATCAACTAATTCGAATCTCACATCATCTTTGTCAAACATATTGACGCATGTTGCAATCCCTGACATAAGTCGCTCGCAAAATAATAGCCCTTTGGTCGGCGGTCGGCGGTCGGCGGGGGCATGATGAGGATGTTATGAAAATAAGAAAATCTTTTGGTTGGTCACTTCTTTTTATTCTGTCTAGCGCCGTGGCGCTCGCCGCTTCCGGCATTTGCACGGGTCAAATCGTTTACGGCAATAATGGAAGTGATCTTGTTGGTCAGGTCACGAATGTGTTCGGAAAGAAAGCAGAGATCCGTTGGCAGCTTCTGGATGGTCAACCTTACTCTGGTAACTTGAGCTACTGGGACACCGAAGATTTGTCCGCTCAAACCCGATGCTTTGGATCGGTATGCGAGGGAAATACCGTGTACGGCAACAATGGGAGCGACCTCGTTGGAACTGCAAACCGAGTTTTTGAAAATGGTAAAGTTGAAGTCAAATGGGCACTCCTAGACGGACAATCCGACACCGGAGGTTTTTCCTACTGGAATGCCGCCAGTCTGTCGGTGCAAACCAGTTGCTCGGGCCGCATCTGTGCACAAGATAATGTTTATGGAAACAACGGCAGTAATCTCGTCGGTGTTGCTCAGAGAGTTTTTAGCAACGGGAAAGTTGAAGTTCGCTGGACGACTTTAGACGGTGCCCCCTACAGCGGTAATCTGAGTTATTGGAACTCATCTAGCTTGCAGAAGCTGGCACCTCCCTGCGGAAGCAACGGCGCCGCCGCCTGCCAATAAGGTTACACGATTGTTCTTTACACGTAAGGGGCTCCCTCCTTTTGCGGGCAGGGAGTCCCTTATTTTTACTCCTTCCTCGTCCCCCATGCTCGTCTCAACAGCCCTTCGCTGGCCAATCGAAATCCCCGCCCATGAGTCTGCAACAACTCGCTGGTGCGCGGCCATTCGGCCATACGCGAGCACCGCCTCTTTCTTCTTATTTATCTCCTTACGGTATCTCCTATAGCCAAGGGCGGACGGGCGGCGGCACTTCCTATGACTCGCTCTCTGGCCCCGCTCCCCCTATCTTTCGGTGAATATTCCCCGCCACTTCTCCTTCGCATTTCGCGCTAGTGAAACATCACCGCGATTTTCACCCACTTTCCTAAACAAAATCTCCGTCACCCAACCCCCGAAGATCACTCCCGTTCTCATTCCCGCCCGTTCTCCTTTCGCCGCCAGAACAAGCCTCGCCAACGATCGTTCGCCCGTTAGGGCGTAACGCCCGAGGCACGGTGCCTGGGTAAACATAGGAGAACAAAATGACAGCGAATGAAAAGGGCGGCACCGACCGCCAGAACGACCAGGACAAGAACGCAGAACAGGCGACTCATGAGACCGTTGGCGCTAAGGCCACGGACTCCGCGACGCAGGCCGAGGCGACCGCCAAGAAGGTTACCCCGTCCATCCAGCAGGACTTGTTCGACAACATCCACCGCCTTCGTGTGGGCTCGAACTTCACGGAGAAGTCCAATCCCCAGAAGGTGCTGGTGACGGTCCCCGTCAGGAAGCCTGAACCACAGGAGTTCTTCCGGGTGCATCCGGCGGAGGAGTACCAGTTCGACACGTACACGGTCGAGGTGAAATCCAAGAAGGAACATTACCTGATTGAGCCGAACCTCATCCCGTACCTGCCGAGTGACGCCAAGCCCAAGCTCATCTTCACCTGTATCAACGCGCAAGGGGTTGTCTTCCTCTATCCGCTGCCGCTCGGACAGGCGGCACGAGCGAACGACTACACTAGGTCGGCGTTCACTGCAGTGGAGCTGGCCAAAAAGTCGTGGGTCAGGATGACAGCGAACGAGACGCTGAAAGCCTACGACATCTGGGAAGGCAGCATCGAGATCCCCGATCCCGATTGGCCGACGCAGCCCATGACGGAGCTTCTGCGGATTGCCTTCCGCGAGAGGTTCATCGACTCCATCGAACATCCCATCATCAAGCAGCTCGCCGCAGTGAAGCGGACCTAACGAGAAAGGAGGTAACTGAAAATGACAAACGCTGAAATGGACCGTTTCAATGAAATCTGGTTCGTGGACTTTGAGTTCACTGCTCCCGACGGGGAAAGCCCTGACGTGATCTGCATGGTGGCGCGTGAGATGAAGACTTGCCGTACCATCCGCTTGTGGCGGGATGAGCTGCTCTCGCTCAAGTCGGCACCCTACGACGTTGGCCCGACCAGCCTCTTCGTGGCCTACTACGCCAGCGCGGAGATGGGCTGCCATCTGTCGCTGGGCTGGGAGATGCCCGAGAATGTCTTGGATCTCTTCACCGAGTTTCGGAACGCAACAAACGGCAAGGAGGTCCCCGCTGGCTCCGATATCTTGGGCGCGCTCATCTACCACGGTCTTCCTGCGATCTCGAAAGAGACGAAGAAGGCGATGCGAAACATGGCGTTGGAGTTCCACCAGCGGCAGTACACCGATGAAGAGCGGCAAGCGCTGATCGACTACTGCGAAACAGATGTGCTCGCGCTTTCAAGGCTCCTGCCCGCCATGATGGATAGCATCCCCCTGGATCGGGCGCTTCTTCGCGGGCGGTTCATGAAGACCGCCGCGCAGATCGAGCGAAACGGCATCCCCTTGGACACCGATACCCTTGCGGACTTGAAGCAGCATTGGGAACCGATTCAGGAGAGGATCGTTCGTCAGGTCGATTCCCAGTATGGGATCTTCGATGGACATCACCTCAATCGGGATCGGTTCATCGACTACCTGGTGCGCGAGAATATCCCGTGGCCGAGGCTTCCGGGCCAGGAAAAGCTCGCTCTGGATGACGACACCTTCAAGTTCATGAGTCGGCGCTATCCCCAGATTGTCCCGCTTCGGGATGTGTTGTCGATGCTCTCGACCATGCGCCTCTCCGAGCTTCCCGTCGGAAGGGATGGAAGGAACCGTTGTTTGCTGTCAGCGTTTCAGAGTCGGACGGGGCGGAACCAGCCCAGCAACAGCAAGTTCATCTTCGGGCCGTCCAGATGGGTTCGCAACCTCATCATGCCTCAAGAAGGGTCCGCGCTCTCCTACATCGACTGGTCTCAACAGGAGGTGGGAATCGCGGCGGCGCTCTCGGGCGACCCGAGGCTCAAGCTGGCCTACGAAACGGGAGACCCTTATTGGGAGTTCGCGAAACAGGCGGGCGCCGTTCCTTTGGATGCGATGAGGGATAAGGAAAATCCCAACCCCGTCTTCGAGGAGATCCGCGACCAGTACAAGGAATGTATGCTCGCGGTCCAGTACGGCATGGGTGAAGCGTCGCTCGCGGAGCGGATCGGTCAGACCGTGGCCAAAGCGCGAAGCCTGCTTCAAAAGCACCACTACCTCTACCCCGTGTTCTGGCGCTGGTCGGATGCCGCTGTCGCGCACGCGATGCAGTTCGGCTCGCTCTCCACGGTCTTTGGATGGACCGTGCATGTGGAGTGGAAAAACGGCAAGAAATCGCTGTTTCAGCGGAAGTACGGGAAGGATGGGCCGAACGAACGGTCGCTGCGTAACTTCCCGATGCAGGCCAACGGAGCCGAGATGATGCGCCTGGCCTGTATCCTGGGGCTTGAACGCGGCCTCAAGATTTGCGCTCCGGTTCACGACGCGATCTTGATCGAGGCACCCCTGCGGGATCTCGAAGACGCCAAGCAAGAGATGATCGAGGTGATGAAGGACGCGAGTCGCTTGGTGCTTGACGGCCTCGAGCTTGGAGCGAAACCCACAGATATCACGGACCGCTTCACGCAAAAGCTGAAACCTGGTCAACGCGATATGTGGGCCGAGGTCCTGGCCATCGTGGATGAACTCAAGAAAGGAGGTCGGCAGTAGCCTGACTTGGGTGGTGGCGGTGCGCGCGGATACTGAGCGCCCGCCGCCCTCTGCCCGATCAACGCCGAGATTTTATGAAAAAGAAGTTCATGGATGATCCCGAACGTTTCCGCTACCGTCAACCGCGCCGTCCCTCCCCGGAAGGAGGTCCTATGCCGCCGAGGCATCAGCTCGGTGAACAGTTTCTCAAGGGTCCGATCCCTTGGAACTGGCTCAAGCTCGCAGCTCGCCAGCCTGGCCGCGCTCTTCATGTCGCCATCATTCTCTGGCTGATTGCGAACATGACGAAGAAAGCGACGGTTCGACTCTCCGGCAAGCGTCTTCGCGAGCTGGGAGTGGATCGCAACGCCGCTTATCGTGGATTGAAAAGACTGGAAGAGGCAAGACTGGTTGAAGTGAGCCGCCACGTCGGTCGCCAGCCCATCGTCACGCTGCGTACCGCGCCCAGTGCCGAATCTCCGAGCCCGTCCTTCGTGGACGCTGACCCTGGTGAGCTGCGCGAGGAGGTGCCCGATGAAACGGACGAGTAATCGGGGCATCAACATTCCCCTTTGCCCGGAACAAAGTTCCCCGATAGGCTGGGCCAATAGTTCTTTGACATATAGGACGAACGAGCAGCCCGGTCAAACGATGGGAAATCGGAGGCGGTCATGAGTCGCCGACGCTATCCGGTACCGATGCCATCCGTGGCCGCAAATCCAGTCTCCGCCTCAACAACCTTCGATGGCTCCCAATGGATGACCACGAAGGAGGCGGCGGAGTACCTGCGAACCACGGTGGGCGGTATCCGCAACATGGTCTATCGAGGCCAGTTGATCCCGCACAAACCGTTTGGGCGGCTGCTCTTCAAACGAACCGACCTCGCCCGGGCCGTCGAGTCCTCCCGAAAAGGAGGAGTCAATGGCTATTGAATCGTACAAAGATGAACACAGCGGAACCACGCTTTATCGGGTGAAGGTATCAGTCCGAAGCTCGGCGATCCCGAGCCTTCGCCTGCGGCGTTTTGAGTCGGGCATCAAGTCTCATGCGGAGGCGAAAAGCTTGGAGAAGAACTTCAAGATGCAGCTTCTGCGCGAGATCGTGCAGCGCGAGCAGATCGGATGTTCCTGGGGGAAGCTGGTCGAGGAATGGGGCGCCGCCCTTCAAACGGGGCGGACATTGGATAAGCCCGTGAGCCTCACCACCGCCCTCGACAACATCCGCGCTTTAGAGCTGTACACCACGGAATGGTGGCGACGCGCGGCCAGGGACATCACCCGCGCCGAGGTCAGACAGGTCCTCGACGTGCTTGACCAGCAGGGCAGGTCCAAGAGCCGCAAACGTGCCGTGAAGAACGCCATCAACGGTTGCTTCATCTGGGGCATCGAGAACGGTTGGATCAAAGGCGTTTCTCAAAGCCCCGCTGCCGGAATCAAAATCGGCAGGGAGGAAGAGAAAAAGCCCGAGATCCTGACCTTGGGCGAAGTGAAGAAGCTGCTCGACGCAGCCCGGATGTACAACCACCCGTGGTATCCGATGTGGGCCACGGCGTTGTACACGGGCATGAGAAGCGGCGAACTTCACGCCCTGCTCTGGACTGACGTGGACTTCGAGAACCGCCGCATTACGGTTGCCAAATCGTACAACGGCAGATTCAAGAAGGTGACGCCCACCAAGGGACGCTACTGGCGGGAGGCGCCCATCACCTCCGACCTTGAAGCCTTGCTCATCGAGCTTCGAGCGACAGCGAAGGGCCGCCCGCATGTACTTCCCCGGATGGTGGATTGGGATCGCGGTGAACAGGCAAGAGTCCTGCGGGAGTTTTGCACGGGCATCGGCATCCCCTCGGTCAAATTCCATGCGCTTCGGGCTTGCTTCGCCACCCTGCTCCTGCGGGAAAAGGTGGCTCCCGTCGTGGTCATGAAAGTCTGCGGCTGGAAGGATCTCAAAACCATGCAGCGGTACATCCGCCTGGCGGGGATCGAGATCGAGGGCGCTACGGATGGGCTCAAGCTCATCCAGCCCCGCGAAGCAGTCGCCGAAGTGGTGGAGTTGCTGAGACGGTAACGGTAACAATGGGCGGGTCGGTGGCGGTGATGGAATGATGGTTCGGGCCACTTCAGGGCCACTCAAGGCATGAAGGCGTCGGAATCATTGAACTTCACCCTACCACCCCAAGTTTCAAGCCCCTGCCCGCAAGGGTGGGGGCTATTTTTTTGATATCACGGGCTTTTGATTTCACGGCTTTGCTACCAAGTTCGCTTCGGCATCATCACAAGAAATCATAGCTCGTCACACAGGTTCGGATGACTTATGGATGAGCTACGGATGAGGTCAGTTTCCGAGGTGTAGGATGAAACACGGCAGAAGTGACGCAAGAGACATATTGATTCTCTCTCAAACCGCCGAGCACAGTTTCGTCTCCGGGCAGTTCCCGGATGAAAGAACCGAAGAGAAGTTTGATCGAGTTTCAATCGAGCTTGCCCTAGGAAGTCTGTTCCAAGAAACGTTTGATCGTTGCATCGCCCTCTTGCCTAGAGAGTTCTGGCCCGAGCGATGTGAGGTGGTCGTACAATCTCAAGCGACCATTCACTTTAGTGATGGAGCCGAGCCGGAGGCTACCCCCCTCTCATTAATTCTGAGCAGACAGCAACCCAGCCGCTCTGCGATTCAATTCGCAATTCACGACATCAGACATGATGCGTATGCAATGCAAAGCATCCTCGCGCATGAACTAGGGCATATGTTGATTGAATGGGCCTGCCGTTCTCAAGGAGTCACGAAAGCTGAAGATGAGGTGATCTCCCATTGGAGCAAATCCATTTACGAGGGAGTTGCCGATTATGTCGGCTCACTCATCGCAGGGCAACCAACGACGGGCGGACCAAATTGCTGGTTGAACCGAAACATTCTTGAATTCGATGACTTCAACAAATCGATACGCTCCTCCGAGGCGATTCCCGACTTAGTTGAAAGCTCGCTATCGAAGCATGGACTCTTTCCAAAGTACCGCCATTATCGAACTTGGCTTACGAGTATCCGCGGCATTTTGAAAGAGCACATGCCGCAGGATCCCTATTCTCAAGGGCAGTGGGTTGCCGGAAGATTGTGGAAAGCGACGAAATCAGGTGTGAAGCCTGAGACGATCATCAGGGCGGCTATTGATACTGCTCTAACAGGGAAGACAATTCTTGATCCTGTGGAATTCGTAAATCAGATCGAGCTGCAGACGTCGTTCCGAGTTCGCCCGTAACACTAGGTCACACCGCCGCACCCGCCGAAGTTTGTGAGTTCACCCGTCCTCATCCCCTACGCACCCCCATCTTTACCCGTCTCAGTCGAGTTAACGTCTTGGCCCAAATAGGATTGCCTCGATTCCAGTTATTGGG